>CAYUBO010000017.1:0-13836 GCA_964443095.1 uncultured Candidatus Peribacteria bacterium
GATGGAGTTGGAGGTGATTTCAATGCTTTTACCGGAAAGGAATATGCAGGGTACTACGTGAAGGTCGCATCAGAAAAAACAGATCTCGCGTGTGATGTTCTTAGCGATATGCTCATACACGCATCATTCCCGCCGGAAGAAATTGAGAAAGAGCGTGGAGTAATTATCGAAGAAGACCGCATGTACCAGGACACCCCTATGTACAGGGCGGGGTGGGACTTCGAAGAGGTTCTTTACGGAGATAACTCTCTCGGATGGGACACGATCGGAACGCACAAGGTAATCAAATCAGTGCAGCAGGAAGATTTTCAGAGCCATAAAGATCGTCTCTATACTCCGGACAATCTTGTCGTCGCATTTGCAGGGAAGATCACGCCTGATCAGGCAAATAAATTTGCAGATAAGTACTTCGGATCCATCGGCGGAGATAAGCAGAGAGAATTCAAGGAGCTTGAAGGGTATGGAGAGAAGCAGGTATTTATCAGAAAGAAGAATACGGAACAGGCACATCTCGTTCTTGGAGTTCCGGGAATCCCATCGCTCCATGATGACCACTTTGTTCACAAGCTTCTTGCTGTGATTCTTGGAGGAAACATGAGCTCCAGAATGTTCCTCAACATTCGTGAAGCAAAAGGGCTCTGTTACTACATTGATACAGATACAGATAGCTACCTCGATGCTGGCGCACTCTCAACTCGTGCAGGAATCGACCAGTCACGACTGCACGAAGCAATCAAGTTGATCAAAAATGAGTACGATGTTTGTGCGGAGAAAGGGGTCACCGAGGAGGAGCTACAACGTGCGAAGGATTACATGAAAGGAAAGATAGTTCTCTCACTGGAAGACACAGAGGAACTCGCACACTTCTACGGGAAGCAGCAGCTTATGTATCCTGAAGTGCGAACGATGGATCAATACTTTGGAAAGATTGATGAAGTCACCAAGGAAGACGTGGATCGACTGGCAGGGGAGCTTTTGCAGCCGGAAAAACTCAGATTAGTCGTAATTGGCAAGGAAGAGGACGAGGAAGGGCTAAAAGCAGCCATTGCGTAAATCCCAATTCTATTGACTGGTAGCATTTTAGTGCTATGATTCTCCTCTATGGATTCACTGAGTCAGAGTGGCATTATGGAGCTGGATGACCCTGGTCTGGCAGTAACATTAGCAGAGCTTGATGTCCCACATGTTGAGCTTGGAAAGCCTGTAATAGGTGTTAATGGTCGAGTATCAGCACGCCAAAGTAGTTTAACTAGATACTGGCTTGATCTTGATGGCGAAACTGAGATGATGGCTACTGATGTAACAGAGAGGCCAATAGGAGAGACAGTATCGTCATCAGTGAGAAGAAGTGCGATGGGAGCTGTAGGACAACTTCCTACTTCGGAGATGGTTTATGAGGATGTAGATTTGTATGCTCCTCATACGGCAAAAATTACTGCAACCTGGCAGAATGGAAATCTAGTTTCTATACAAGCAGAAACAAGCTGGGGAGAGACTACGTGGCCCGCTGCTTTTACCCCTAGTTATGTCCATCGTTGGTATATTGGAGTTGTTGAGTTATGTAAGAAGAGATGGCTTGCAGATCGAGATTCTCATCGTGATAATGGAGCTCTAAGTTCTTGATTACTGCTCATTATCCTTTAGGATAGTTTCAATCTTTTTTCCGATAAGAAAGCCATGCAAAAGACTCTTGTAATCCTCAAGCCGGATGCAATCAGCAAGAAAATCTGTGGAGAAGTAATCTCACATTTTGAAAATGCAGGGTGGTTCATTCGTGCATGCAAGATGATGCAGATGGATGCAGATCTCCTTCGAGAGCACTACGCACACATTGCTGACCTACCTTTCTACCCTGATGTGGAAGAGTTCATGCACTCAACACCTGTAATCATCATGGTAATTGAAGGAAAAAATGTGATCGAAGAAATGCGGGAAATGCTTGGTGTAACTGACTGCCTTGAGGCGGCACCCGGAACAATCCGAGATAAGTACGGGAACAAAGAAGAAGACAAAAGCAAAATGATAAACGTTGTTCACGCAAGTGACAGCGATGAATCAGCATCATCAGAAATCGCAAGGTTCTTTAGTGAGGGAGAGATCTACGATTATTGATCGGTTTCTTCTCTCATTGCAATTTGTCTCATATGCTCAGTATCGTTTGTGTCTGAAATAAATACAGATGCATTTGAAGAACCAATGCGGTGGTTTTTAATAACTGTACCAATAGTTGAGACACTACTTGGTGTATCTACAACCTCACTAAAGAATGAGCTAGAGTGTGAGCTACTATCAAATTTACTAGGCTGTCCATATTCAGATGAACAGATGAATGCCAGAGGTTTGGCAGGACGGTCGATAGGATGCTTACTGTCGTAATCCTTGTTTACTCGCTGGACAACATCTTGGCTTGAGCAAGAACATATAAGGACGATGTCGCGCATCTTAGGATCTTTAAATTCTTTCTCGTACTTTTTCGCCCTTTTATCTAGCGTCTTCATTAAATCATCGTGAGAAAATGAATACGCCGGGTTGTAATCTTCACCATGCAATGTAAGGAACCCTTTATCACCATGTGCAAATAAAACAAGAGTCATTGGAACTGGATAGTTCTCAATCTTGTCGTCCGCAGTTTCTTTTGCCTTGCTAAGTGGTAAACCTTTGAAGCCTGGCAATACTAAATTTGCTTCCAATTCTTTGTCCCCCTGCTGTCTTCGCATATCATCCAGTAACTGTTTTGGGGCACACGTTCTGTTAGTACCAAAACAGAGAAATGTGCTGTGAGTTTCATCATTGGCAACTACAAGGAGATGCCTTCCTTTAAAGATCGGGATATCCTTGTATTTTTCTCTATCATCTAAAATTCTTTGCAGTTCCTCGTGCACTATTTTCTGTGTAATGGAAGAGCGAAGCGTGTTGCTCATGTACAAATTTCGTGCAACCCATACTCGCATTTCAACGATTCCTGATTGGGGAAGGGAATAATCAGGAAATTTCTTTTTCATATATGAAATAATCCATTCTGCTTTTATGTGTTTGAAGAAACATCGGACAGCAGTGTCACTAAGCAATGCATCCATATCTGGAGCAGAATTCATTTCTACCAGAGGTTTTAGTTCTTGTTTCAGTTCGTATCGGTTTATCTTGCCCCCACTAGTCGTAAGATCCTTCAGCATTGCGTCTTGCTCCTCACGAAAGTTCATTGAATCTTTCTTCTCATCATCATCAGGCGGAATCGGTATGTTTGTCTCTTCGAGACGTATTGTCCCCATACTTTAATTATACCATAAAAGGGCATTTTGTTCAAGGGTAGCAGGTTATAGCTCCTCTACTCCCCGTTCAGCAAAAACTCGATTGCAGCATCTAACTGAGGATCACGGTCTTCATCAAAATCTTCTCTTGTTCTTTCTGCTTCAATATCCGGTTCCACTCCTTCTTTACTCAGGTCTCTTCCTCCCGGCGTGAGCCACTTGGCAATTGTAATACGAACACTGGATCCACCGGGGAGTGTGAAGACTTCCTGAACAGTTCCTTTTCCAAAGCTTTGCTTCCCTACAATTGTTGCACGCTCCGCATCCTGAAGTGCACCTGCAAAAATCTCCGAAGCGGAAGCTGATCCTTCATTTATCAAAACAACCATTGGGATTGTAGTGTTCACGGGGTGACCAGATACGTAGTGATTTATAGGATCACCTTCTCTTCGTTGAACACTAACAACTTTCCCCTGTCCCAAGAAGAGAGATGAAAGTTCAATGGCTTTTTCCAGATATCCTCCACCGTTGAATCGAACATCAACAATCAATCCGTCATGACCATTGCCATTTTCAAATCCTTCCAGTGCAGTTTTTACTTCCTGAACTGTAGCATCACCAAATCTATTCACCGCAATGTATGCGATAGACCCTTTATCCATTTTCTTAATTTCAGATTCAACACTCGGGACTTTTATATCATCACGGGTAATTGTGAAATCGAGTGAACCATTCGTCTCCGGCCGCCATACAGTGAGCGTTACTTTGGTTCCCTTTTCGCCGCGTATTTTCTGAACCACTTCTCCGAGCGATTGGCCTGCAATACTCTCGCCATCAACATGTGTGATCACATCTTCAGGCATTAATCCAACTCCTTCTGCAGGTGATCCCTTTAACGGTGCCACAACAACAACCTGGTCTTTTCGATATGTAAGTTCCGCGCCAATTCCCTGCAGCCTTCCCAGCAATGAATCCTGGAAATCATCATTCTGGTTTGGTGTCATGAAAGTCGTGTATACATCTCCCACTGCGTCAACCAATCCGCTTGTTGCACCGTAAAGCATCTCATTTGTTTTCAGGTCAGCAGGATCTATGTAGTTTTTTGAAAGGAATCTCCACACGCTCCAGAGTAGAGTGATATCCACTTCATTCTCAGGATCAATTACTGTCTGTCCGCTTCCGACTCTACCTGTGTACAAAAATTCCAAGTGCTCCAGTTGTTCCTTGAATTGCCTCTGCTCGTATTGCAATCCTAACTGCCATCCCAACAGGAGTGTGAGGACAGGCAGACATATGAGGGTCAAATTTCGGAATAATTTGGATAGCACAAAACTTGTGAGTAATGACGGGACGAAAGTATACAGTTTTTCTCTTAAAATCTGTGAAAATTACTGCTTGATTTGAGGAAAATCATACACATCTACTGCTAGCATGACTTCATGGCATCCCAGTCGATTACCAAAGATATGACTATCCAAGAAATTCTGGTTCTCTTTCCCGGAGCAGCAGAAATCATGGTTGAATATCAGCTTCATTGCGCTGATTGTGTATTGGGTGGGAGAGAAACACTGGCGGAGGCAAAAGATGTGCATGGAATGGATGACGAGCTTTTTGAGGCACTCGTTATGGATCTGAATGACGAGTTCAAAAATCAGCCGGAGCAACCTCAGGAACTCATCATCACGCCGGAGGCTGCACGGGGGATCCGTGAAATTGCAGAAGCGGAAGATCACAAAGGGCAGATACTCCGTGTTGTTCTCGATGAGACAGGCGGGTTCTGCATGGAGTTTCAGGATAAGTCAGAGGAAGGGGATCTGGAGTTTGGATGCAGTAAAGAGCCAGACGTGAAAGTCTATGTATCACCCATAACGCTGCAGAGAATCGGAGGTGCAACGATTGATGTACGGGATGGTCGTTTTAAGCTGGATCTACCTGAGCAAAAGGCTTGCTGTAAAGGAGAAGGGAATAGTTGCGGATGTAAGTGAAAAGTTGTATTAATTTAATATGGTCAGAACAGCAGAGCCACTGGTAATAGGAAGAGGCGAAGATCAGCACGAGCTTGCTCATAGGGCAAGAGAAGAGCCACTTAATCTACTGAGTGAGAGACTCACGGTTGGCACAGTTATTCACATACTTCTAAATCAAAAAAATAGATCTGTTAAGGTAGATGTAGGACCTGGAGAGATAGTAGATGATCTTGAAATAGGAGATTTTGACGAAGCCCTAAGAAGACATTTTGGTTGCTCAGATACGGAAAGCCCACTTTTCAATATTGATTGGTGGGAGAATGCAGATCGGGTTGGTTTTGATGTTCGTATGAATCATATGGCAATTATGGAGCCTAAGAATTTTGGAATGATTCTAAGATCCTGTATCCAGAATACATCAAATACGACAGGTTTCAGTATGGATGAACAAGACTGGAGGGATACTGTTAAAGCTTTTCGAACGCGTTTTAATCAAGCTCCTGAATGGTGCAGACAGCACGGAACAACTTTTAATGACGAAGAAAAGCAGGCAACAGCAATGGGAGTTGCAGGTGAGCTTGTTACACAGCAAGCACTTATTTACATGTGCTCTAAGATCAAACGTATAAGAGGTGAGGATAGTAAACATGCAAGAAGTGTTAATCTTGTGCGGAACGGTGATGTTCGGTGGGTGAAACTTGGCAAACACAAGGTTGATTTTGATCCTGATGAACCACGAAATCCAAGATTCCGGCATTGCGATGATCCTCTGGGTAGATATTTCGAGACGATTCAGGAGTACGATGCATGCGTTGCAAACTCAGCGCCAAGAAGCCATTTTTACTTATTTGATGCAACAACTACAACAAGGGGATTGAGAGAGAAGCTTGGGGCAATGGATTCCAGATTAAGTGAGTTGTATGAGATGTTTAGAGGTAGGATAGGAAGAACTATAAAACAAGCACACGTATTTCATGTTCTGCTTGATCAGGTTCGAGATACAGAGCCGGAGCCGGAAGTGCCAGAAGGAGCAACGCTTGTTCATGTACCGGCAAGGGATTTTACGAGGAAGGTAAGGGATGGATTGATGCATTGTGGAAAGAACTTCCATGGAATGGCTGATTTTATGAGGCGTTTAAAGGAATAAAAAGATAAGTGCGATTGTCTCAATACCTTAGTACAATAGTCCCGTGGTACGTCTTCCCGCTGCCCTCGAGCGTAGACTAAAGGAACTGTTTCCGCGAATTCGTGAACGGGAGCAATTTGTGGCAGGCCTCATAGAAGATGCGCTGCAGGAGCATGATATAAATGAAGATGATCCGGAATTTGTTGGTGGAACACTTCACCTTTTTACAGATGGAGGCTCACGAGGAAATCCTGGACAGGCGGCAATCGGGTGCATACTTGAAGATCCGATCCGTGGAGAAATAATCCGTGAGCATTCAGAGTGCATCGGAATCGAAACGAATAATGTAGCGGAGTATCAGGCACTCATCGAAGGTTTAAAGATTGCAGAGCGCTACCATCCCAATCGTCTTATATGTCATTTGGACAGTGAGCTTGTGGTGAAGCAGCTTAATGGGGAGTATCGAGTGAAGATGGCGGCACTGCAGCCATATGTGCAGGAGATAAAAGAACTTGCAGGCTCATTCCCGGAAATTGTTTTCATGCACATTCCAAGAACAGATAACTACCGTGCTGACGCATTGGTTAACAGAGCATTAGACGAGCATCCCGCACCAAATTATGAAAAGCCTGAATAAAATCCTAGGGATCTTAGGGATCCTAGGGATCCTCGGGATCTGCCCTTCCATTGCCTTTGCTGCAGACAACTATCCCGAACTTATCTATCGCCACGAGCATCACCTGTTCTTCATTGATCCTGATCAACATCCATCATGGTTCAGCACAAAAGAGGTGTGGCACTTGAATGGTAGGGAAATAAAGATTCCATCCGAAATGCGTGTGGATGGAGACATCATTCCTGAATTACCAGATGGGGTTACAAAAAATATTGCATGGGAATGGAATCTGGGTGCTATTGAAAAAACAATCGAGAATGAAATCGCTGCAGCATTCAATCGTGAGAGAAGAGAAGTCGTAATCAGCAAGGGGGATCAAGGAGAAGTGATTTTCGAGGGGGCCGGACTTACGGGGCGTGAAGTGGATATTAAAAGAACAGCGAGCCTGACAGTCTCAGCTCTTGAGAAAGCAGTGTATGACATTCATCTGCCGGTACGAATCATTCAACCGCGCGTCATGGTTCTAGATCCGGATCTTCAAGATGCAGGAATAACAGAAGTAGTTTCAATCGGAGAGTCAGATTATTCAGGATCTCCGGTTGCAAGGCGCCACAACATTGCAGTGGGCTTAAGCAAGTTTAGCGGGCACATGATTCCCCCTGGTGATACATTTTCGTTTAATGAAGTACTTGGTCCGGTAGACAGGGAAGCAGGATACCGTCCTGAGTTGGTTATCCTTGGCGAGCGTACTCTGCCTGAATATGGAGGAGGATTATGCCAGGTGAGTACCACCGCATATCGTGGGGCTTGGGAATATGGCCTTCCAATCAACAAGCGACGCAACCATAGTTTTGCAGTCCTCTATTACAGTCCACAGGGTACGGATGCGACAATATATCCTCCACATTTTGACATGCAGTTTGTGAACGACACTCCTGCATCAATCCTCATACAAACTCATATTGAAGATGATAAAGCCTATTTTATCTATTACGGAACAAAAGATGATCGAAAGAGTGAAATCATTGGCCCGTTTGTATGGAAGAAAAAGTCAGCACCGGAAGATAGGTATGAGTATACAAATCAGATTCCACCTGGGCAGACACGTACTGTTGGAACACGTGTTCCGGGTATGCATTCCGCGTGGTTCCGCGTGGTGAACAGAAATGGTGGAGAAGAAACTCTTGAGCCGTTCTACTCCATTTATGAGGCTCGTCCGAACTTCACTCAGATCGGAATTGCGTCAGGGATAACATCATTTAACGATGGCGTTGATGCCCGTCCGACCGGCATATCGTCCGGGCGGGCGGAAGACGGATCAGCTGCTCAGCGCCGTTACGATAGGAGACAGCGCCGTAGATATTAAATCAATGCAGATATAACATCGGGCGCTTTAAGTGTTCGATTTGCTTCTTCTTTCATAAGAGTCATGCACATCCTTGAAAGTTGATCAATATGAACATCAGGAACAGGAAGATCTTTAGTCTCCTGTTTGCATCGTTAGATGTATATAAATTCTTCATCACTAAGCACTCGAAATATATCACTCTTTCTGTCCGGAAGAACGCCGAGTAAGTGCAACAATCGGATTGAGAAGGGAAGCAAAGGCTTATCATGCCCATTATCACATGCTTCCAGAAACTTCAGAGTCAGATCAAAGATCTCCTCCAAAGGATGGTCATCCTCAAGTATTGAGATCAGCATTTCGATTCCCTGTTGTGTCTGAGAAAAGCTTTTAAGATCCGCATTTGTTTCCTTTCCGATGCGATGCACAGATGTAATCAACATCCCCGCGCTACCCTCAACAATGTCAACGTGTATGTGCTGCATTGGAAGAAGCGTTCCACCCATCTTACTTTGAAGTTTCCGAACGCCACGTGCTCGCGCAGCCAACTTACCTCGTTCTCTTGTAAAGAGAATACAAAAACGATCAGCTTCTCCAACATTGTGCGTCTGGAGAACTATAGCCTCGAGTGTATGAGAACGTCCCACGTGGACAGTATAGCGTTAGTGCGCCAGTGCAATTCGAGGTGAACGAATTTGCGGGCGAATACCAAGCCATGCTCCTGTTATTGCGATAATTGGAGCTGCTATAAGTTCAATAATTATGTAAACAGGAAGCCTGATAGATAACAGAGGCTCTACCTCTCTTCTTAATGATCCTAGTGTTCCGCCATAATCCAGTGAAGGAATTATCAATGGCAGTAGAACGGTTACCAGCAAGAGCAAAAGAGTACTTACAAGTATGCTAATTATTAGAAGGATCATTGCTTCAACTACAAATGGAATCAATATTGAAGTAGGACTTGCCCCAACCAACCTCTCAACCAGCACCTCATCGGAACGAAGGAGAGCTCTCCGTCGTACTAGTTCCATCGTAATGAACAAAATTGCAGTAATTGTCAGAAAGACAATGAACATGGTTAACGATTGGATTGCATGAGTTACCCCAAGCAACTCTTTAATATTCTTTTCCTGATCAGTTACTTCTGTAAGAAAAGCCGGATCAATAATGCCCTGCCATCTTTCTGATTCAATGAATCCTTTAAGGTCAACGTAATTATCAAGAGATACAAGAGTTACTCCGATTGTGTCTGAAAATGGGTTTTTTAGGCTAAATTCTTCAATAAAAGCTATCAACTCAGGATCGCGTTCACGAGTTTGAGCGTATGCCTGTTGCCTTGTTATGAATACAGCTTCTTCCACATATGGTAGCTGACCTATAGTGCTAAAAAATTCCTGAGACTGCTGGTGTGTTGCTTCTTCCATCAGCTCAAGTCGTATGTCTGATCGATCTTTTAGTAAATCCTGAGTCCCTTCTATCCCCAGTAAAATCAGGGCGAGTAATTGCAAAAGAAGAAATACTCCACAAAGAGCGCCAAGGGCCGTTGCCCATCCTTTCTCCCTAAAGAGGTTAGTTGCGCCTCGTTTAATGCCACGCTTCCACAGCAGAAGACTGTTTTGTGCCTGAAGCATGGACGTTAGTATAGAGAATAATAGGAATTAGAATAATAGGTTTATTTTCCTAATATTCTATTACTCTATTACTCTTGTATTCTATTTCTTTGTGACTGCGCTCTCAAGTCTCTTTACTGCATCAACACATTCCTGTGCCCTCTCATTTCCGGGGTCAAGATCAAGGGCACGCTGGAAAAGCGCTCTCGCCTTTATGAAGTTTCTTGCTTGCAGGTAACAAACTCCCAGATCGCACAATGCAAGAGGATTTTCCGGATCAAGATTCAATGATCGTTCCAAGGTCACAATTCCCTGTGCTCGTTTATCACTGTTAAACAGAGTCCATCCGAGACAACGGAGAATTTCCGGGTTGTTTGACTTCAAACTGTTTGCTGTTCGAAGACTCTCCAGTGCCTCCGGCCACTGCTCTTTGTGGGATTGCAAAAATCCCATGATGTAATGGCCCATGTAACTCTTGTCATCAAGATCAATAGCACATTTTGCTGCTGCTCCTGCACGATCATATTGCTCAAGACTTAATTCATTGTCTGCAACTTCCTCTAAAGCAGAAATATTTTCAGGATCCTCAACCAACAGTTTTTCCAGTATCTCAATTGCACCCCTATGATCCCCCATGAGCTTCATTTGCTCAGCCTTTTCGAGTCGCTCAAGGATATCTGCTGATGGGGATGGGTCCTGTTGCATAGTAGAGGTCAGTGTAACTCAACTTACGAAAGGCAAGCGTAAAAAAGCATGATTTTTATGTGCCGTATGCGATGTACAGAACGGTGTTAAATATACCTGTCGCACCGTAGACGATCGCTGTACCTATGAGTGCTCCTATCATCAGGCTCTTACCCAGAGACTTCTTTTCCTCATCTCCAGCAGAAAAAGCCATGAAGAATGCTCCAATGGTGAATATGGCAGTTGCAACCATAGTCATTGCTCTCGTAAAGTGCCTTCCAAGGTTTATAACGATATCTGCAAATGTAAGTGTTCCAAATCCAAATGTGCTTACTCTTAGTGTGGCATGTGCGACATCTGGAGTGGCACTAATCGCTAGTGCAAGGGCTATTGCTGCAATGGTGTAGTACTTTCTGGACATCGAAGTAGTATAGCACAAAAGTCCTTCTAGTGCACGTTGCGGGCGGTCTCGTAAGGACTTACACTCGATGTTCTAGGAATCCCTTTCGACCACAAAATTTCTATCTATGGGCTCATTTGGCTTTCAGACCCGTGCACTTTCCCGAAAGAAGCGACAAAGGCGCAATTCCCGGAAGTTACCCATTCGGCAATTTAGTGGCGGAAAACAAGGAATAGGACGATTCTGTTCGTGGCTTTGGGGAAACCGTCCGGGGTCACGCAAAGATGCTGTGAGGCTCTTCTGGAAGGCAGCACTAGCAGGAGTTTTAGTCATAATTCTATACACGACATTCTTATGGCTCACATTGCCTGATATAAGTGATCCGAAGGAATTTTTTGCATCACAGAGTACGGCAATAACCGATCGAAATGGGGTGGAGCTTTATAGGCTTTTCTCGGAAGAAGATAGAACTTTCATCCCCGGAAACACCATTCCGGTGTACATGAAGCAGGCAGCGATTGCTATCGAGGACGAGAGATTCCATGAGCGTGGCTGTTTGGATATACGAGCATTGGCACGTGTTGCTCTTTTCCTTGGGCGAGCAGGAGGAGGATCTACAATTACCCGCCAGTTGGCCCGAAATGCACTTCACCTACAGAAGGAAAATCGATATAAACGAAAGCTGAAGGAGCTCTTCCTTGGTTGTCAGTTGGAGAGACAATACAGTAAGGAGGAACTTTTGGAGTTGTATCTTAACTGGATTCCATTTGGACAAAATGCGTATGGTGTAGAGCAGGCAAGCAAGGTGTACTTCAACACGTCTGCATCTGAGCTTACGCTTGCACAATCCGCTGTACTTGCAGCGTTGCCTCAACGACCAACGTACTTCAGTCCGTACGGGAGGCATGTGTATACGAAAGCATCCGCAGATGTTAATGAAAAAGTTCACACAGGAAAAATAGTGAAAGTATCGGAGATACCGGATGACGAAATACTTATTGGCCTTCTTGGTGCACCAGTTGGATCAGGTGCAAGCATTTTATACGTTGGAGGAAGAACTGACCAAGTACTGAAAAATATGCAGAACCAAGGGTACATAACAGAGACAGAAAGGCTTCAGGCACTCACAGAATTAGAAGACATCTTGTTTGAGCCATCCCGCGAAACAATTCGTGCACCACACTTTGTTCTTTGGGTTCGTGAACAGTTTGATGATCTCTTCGGTGCTGCAGAAGAAGGAATATTGGAACAGGGCGGGCTTACAATTGAGACAACACTTGATTGGCCATTGCAGGAAGCAGCTGAAGAAGCTGTGGAAAGATATAAGGAAGACATCTTCGATCGGTTCGGTGCATGGAATATCGCATTGGCTGCTATCCATCCGCAAACAAAAGAGGTACTTGCATACATTGGTAACACAGATTACGAAGATCAGGAGCACGGCGGGAAGATAGACATGGTGCGGGCACCGCGTCAGCCTGGATCAAGTTTTAAACCATTTGTGTATGCCGCAGCTTTTCAACAGGGATACACACCTGCGACTCCAATCTACGATGTTCTCACGGAAATTGGAGACGACGAGCCTCAAAACTTTGATGGGAAGTTCTTTGGTCTTCTTACAATGCGTAAAGCACTGGGTGCATCCCGAAACATTCCTGCTGCAAAAACATTCTTCTTAGCCGGAGGAGAAGAAAGGATCCTCGCTCTCGCATCCGCTCTAGGAGCTAAGACACCACGTGAGAGAAAACAAGAGCTTAAGACAGAGCGTGAAGATGGATTTGACTATGGATGGCCCCTCGCTCTTGGTGCAGCAGAGACACCACTTATAGAGATGGTTCATGGGTACAGCACTTTTGCGAGTGAAGGGAAATTCAAGCCACTCATCAGCATCCGACGAGTGACAGATAAGAATGGAAACATACTTTATGAGGCAGAAGAAAAAGAGGGTGATCCTGTTCTCGATGATCGCATTGCATATCAAATCACATCAGTGCTTAGTGATGAATCTGCACGGCCGGAAGAGTACTGGCGTACACAACTAACAGTTCCGGGGTATCAAACTGCTGCAAAAACCGGAACGAGTAATAAATGTATGGAGTGGAGAGAGATTGAAGAGGATAACAAGAAGATCTGCCTGCTTCGCAAGCCGGACAATGCGTGGTTAGTCGGATACACCCCCTCGCTTGTTGGTGGTGTGTGGGTTGGAAATGCAGATAGTTCTGCAATGTATGAGAAGGCTGGAGGATTAAACACGGCAAGTCCGGTCTGGCGGGACTTCATGTACAGAGCACATCGCCTTCTTGATGCAAAGAAGACATCATTTGATGTTCCCGATGGGATAATCCAGCCACAGATCTCTGAGCTTTCCGGTCAGTTCCCAACGCCGTGCACTCCTGTGGAGTACAGAAAGGCAGATGTGTTCCTGGAAGAAAAGCCTCCGACCAAACAGGATCCAGTTTGCAAGAATCTGATTGTGGACAGGCTCACAAATCTCCTTTCATCAGATTCATGTCCATCTTCAGCGCGCGTTTCAGGTAGTTTCCTTGCTGTACAGAGTTTGTTGCCTGAGCGCTGGCCCAAGTGGGAAGAAGGAGTACAGAAATGGGCAGATGAACAAATGGAACTTTGGCACGCAACAGAAGATCACTCAGGTTCAATCATTCCACTCCCAAGGGCTCCAACTGAGCAGTGCGATCCATCTCTCACTCCGGGGCGCATGGAGAAACCGACAGTCACCATCCTAAAGCCTACGAATGGCGGGACAGCGAGTTTCCCATCATTTAAACCGAAGATTGATTACTCAGTTGGATCTGAAATACGCGAAGTTATCTACCTGATTG
>CAYUBO010000018.1:0-13774 GCA_964443095.1 uncultured Candidatus Peribacteria bacterium
CCCCCCCCCCCCCCCCCCCCCCCCCCCCCCCCCCCCCCCCCCCCCCCCCCCCAGGGTAATGGGGCAGAAAAAGATCCCTAAGATCCCGAGGATCCCTAAGATCCCTAGGATTCTTTAATCCAATTTCAGTGCAATTGTCCCCTCTTTTGAGGTAGATCTAATTGATATATCAAAAAATTTATATCTATCAATCACATCCGGATGAGGATGACCAAAGGGGTTATCTATCCCTGCTGAAATGATCGCAAGATCAGGATCAACAGCGAGAATAAATCCGGTCGAGGAGGATGTTCTGCTTCCGTGGTGTGGTGCCTTGAAGATGTCAGCAGAAACATCAGCGCCCGATGCGAGGATCGCCATCTCACTTTTTGTACTGATATCTCCCGGCAATAAAATTGAATGATCTTTATAGAGGATGCGAGTGACCACAGAGTGATCATTTGAATCCGGAACATCAGATCCAATCATCTGCTTCGGTGGCCAGAGAACATCAATAATCACGCCATCACCAAGATCGATATCCTGAGAAGGATCAGCAATAATCACATTTATGTCATTCTGAGTGATCAAATGAAGAAGAGATTGATAACGGGGATTATTGCTGTGTGCACCACTTAAAAGGATCTGCTTCACATCAAACCGCTTAAGAATCTCCGGAAAAGAAGTTACATGATCACTATCGGGATGAGTGAGTATCATCAGGTCAATTGATCTATCAAAAAACGGAAGGTGTTTACCAAGATGCTCAAGTGCAGAAAGATTCGGTCCCCCATCAACAATTATCTGTTTACCCGAAGGCGTAATGATTAAAGTTGTATCACCCTGTCCCACATTCAGGAAGAAGATATCCAATCCGCCATCAGGAAACAGAGAAAGTTCCCGAAAAAACAGAAGTGCACATACAAGAAAGCCGATTAAGATTATCAGATGATGTTTCTTCATAGAAACAAACAGCTTACTCCCCTTCTGTTTCTGTGATCTCAAACTTGCTGCTCATTGCAGTATCCTTTTTCCTCTTCTTTGCCTGAGACTTCTTCCACTGTGCAAATATCCATATTGCAATCAGTCCGATGAGAATGATCGTGCTGCCAACAGTGGTAACGCGCTCTTTATTGATTGTTTTCTTGGGAGTTTCAGGTGCCAACTGGGCAGTTGGTGCGGTCACTTGTGCCTGCGCAGGGGTAGTTACTTCCTCTACGGCTTCTTCTGGTTCCTGAGCAGGTGGTTCTACCTCAGTAGGGAACTCAATTGTTATTGGTTCCAAGCCACCTCTTCCGCTCTCACCATAGTGTTTTTGAGTGTAAGCAAGGACGTTCCCTCCAAAAGGATATCCCTGCATCATTCCGGGATACATTTGGTAACCACCGGGGAAGTACACGGGGAGCTGGATTGCTTTAAATGCCCCTTGAGAGAAGTGACCGTTTGCATTGAGCGTGTGAACAACTATTCCCCACTCGCCCGGCATAAGCCCTGCTGTCTGGAATCCTCCCATGCTTGCAGGGAGAATTTGCGGCTCACTCCAGGACATTCCTTGATTAATCGTCTGGAACACAATGATGTATTGAATATCTCCGTAGAAGTTATCCAGCTTCCACTTGACCGTAGCTGCGTAGGCACCATTGCCGAGCGGAGCAGGTTCAATCGTCAGATCCGTTACATCAAATGGCTTGAAAGGATCGTAAGGCTGGGTTGGTTTTGGAGGAGGTGGAGGTGGTGCTTCTACTTTCGGAGCATCCCCTTGGGGGTGACCCGTAAAGAACTGGGTGCGATCCAGATCATCCAGAGGCAAATCTGGTTCACCAGCCAAAGGTTCCGAAAGTTGAACTTGATATGAGACTCCGCGTTCCTGAGTCTGGGTGTTCACTGTAATTATCTCTCGTGAAATAACGATGCTCATAATTGGAAGAGTCTTTCCTTTTGGGTCAACAATTTTAAACGCCTTTGGCGCTTGCTCCTTTGGAACTGTTACCGGATTACTGAATATAAGAACAACTTCCGTAGGTGAATTTACTTCTGCGGAGAGAAGGTGGAGATTTCCGTCGTTCATGAACTCAAGTCCGAAAGATTCCGTTTCAGAGCCGGCATCAGCATCAGCATCATATTCTGGCAACAGCTCTTCCTCTTCCGGCTCCGGTGGTGGAGGTCGTTTGCGACCGGGATCATTCAATTCAGAAAGATCTACCATTACTTCGCTTTCAAATGTTTCACTCTCTTCTCCATTGTAATCCACAGCGAGGATTGCGATGTAAACTTTTTTAATGCGTGGAGGAGCAAGAAAAACGTATTCGGTTTCATCCCCCTCCGTCACTTCGTAGTCATCGTATAGTCCTGCATTTTTCAAAATTGATTCACCACTGAAATAAATCTGATAGTTGATCACTTTTTCATCCTCACTCTTGTCCCATTTAACATTAATGTTGTTTCCATCAAGCTCTGCATCAACACCGGTTACGGCAGGTGGGGCAGCAAGAGCAGCACTTGGCAGAGCTAGTGCACAGGCAATGAGAGCAGTACGAAGTCCGAATTTCATATTTTTATGTGAATCAAGTTATTTTACCAAAATTTGGCATTTTAGACAATTCTCTACAGGCTCTTTTGGAGGAATGTCAAGAAAGGGGAGCTTCAATACGTGAAGCCAAATCTAAGTCACTTGCAATACATTGATCATGTGTTGTGCCGTATTCCTTCTTTCTTTGTCTACCATACAAAGAAAGAAGCAAAGAAAAATCACCGCGCTCCAAAGCCCCTCCACCCCGCCCTGTATCTTCGTCGCCAGATCCTCCAAGGCTTCGGATCTGTCTCCTCGATGCGATGCTCACGCATCGCAAACAGGGCTACCCCTTCACCCCCCGTGGCGCGCGGATACCCACATGCTCATAATCAGTTTCGCGGGGGTACGAAGTTATCACTGGCGCGCAGAGACCCCCAAATCAGGAGATGATTGTCTTATGAAGCTTTGTTCCGTAGATCAACGCCCCCATTAGTACAGTTGCTGCTACCAGGCCTATAGCAGTTGTTATTTCATTCGTCAGCACGGGTGCCATCATCCAGAGGAAGGCTGCAAGGCAAAAAGAGAAGGTTAACCATTGCATCCAATGTCTGCGTTCAATGTGCATTGGCATAACCTTCAGGCTCTGTGGGAAGAGCACCAGTGTGAGTAGGATGTGAATTCCAATTGAAACACATGCCGCACCAACAAATCCGTACGAAGGAATCACAATAATGTTTGCGATGATGGATAAGACGGCTGCGGACATCAGACAAATTACAAGGCGCCTCCACTTGTGTCGGTTGAGAAGAACGTAGAACGCATAGATCACAAATCCATTTAAGAACATTGGAATACCCAGAAGTCTAAGGGCAGTATCTGACCCCGGGCGAGCTGCTGTACTCAGGTAAGCATCCGTTGTCATCAGCTGAATCAGTGGTCTCGACCAAAGCACTGAGAAGAGGAATGAGATTGATCCAAGTATCAGCACAATCAAAAATGTTCTCCCGAGCATACTGCGCGTGTCTTCCCCTTTTTGATCATTTTCACTTAACTGCGGAAGAGTCGAATTCAAAAGGAAGGTTGGGATGATAAATCCCATGTCTGCCATTCGCAGGACAAACCCGTAGTACGCGTTCTGCAACTCAAAGTCGGGTCTAAGCAGTGCGATCAACGTAATATCAAACTGTCTGTAGAGAGCCATGCACAGGAAAGCAATTCCGAATGGGGCAGCCTTGCGGGTGAGATCCATCAGCAGTGCACGATCAAAAGATAATCGGATCTTTATAAGCTTGTTTCCTAGCGTGAGTGATATTAAAAACAGAACAAAAGATCCGATGCCTCCTATAAATAGGAACATGTGAAGTATTTGCAGATCGTTACTTCCACGAACTCCCATCGCAATGAACATTCCAATGAGTGATACGGTAATGATCCGTTGTACCACTTCTGCGATGAACACGTAGTGCATTTTGTAATACACCTGGAAAATGGTTCGTAGCATTCCAGCAAGCAATGAGAAGAATGGAACAAGTGCTGCGATAGTCACACTCAACGGGAGAGGGGTTCCTTTCCACATCGGCAAGAACCATACAAATATCAAGGCGGCTGCAAGTGAGATAAAGAGAATGATAGATCGGATAATTATCAGTGCTCCCAACACATCCTCCCTGCGCTTTGCTTTGCTTACTTCACGAACAGCAACAGCGTAAAGGCCAAAATCCGCGAGGATCCCGAATAACTGAAGGAAGCCGTATGCAGAGTTGTAGTTACCGGCAAGCTCCTTGGTCAGCCCGATTGCTACAAACTTAACCGTTAGAATACTCAAAGCGGCCATGATGACTTGGCTTGCGAGTTGCCAGAGGGTGGAGGCGGCTATCTGCTTGGTGGCCATTAGGAAATAGCTTATTAGCTACTTAGCTACTTTGCTAATTACTCTTCTAGTTCTCTGAAAGCTTTGCAGCAGTAACAGTTCTGAGATCCGAATCATCATCAATATCATGATCAATGAGAAGTTTTCCATATTCGAGCTCTTCCAATCCTTCTGGGCCAGTTGAATCAGGATCGGCCGGGTCATGCCAGTACTGCGGAAGCATTGTTGGCACCTCCTTTTGTTCCTGTTCCCTTGTTAGCTGAACGGCTATCCTACATAGATTGCCGAAATCGCCGACACCACGATCAACCAATTGTTTTACATATGAAAGATGCGGAGGCACTTCTACAGAGGAGCATCCTGATTCGCTTGTTTCAAGCGTAGCATCTTGACGATACGGAGATGGAGACCCGAACCCAAGAGAGTCAGAAGCCAATCTGAAGTAAATCAACATTGGCCTCCTAGGGTAGCTGACTGATGGCTTTAGGCAACGTAAAAGGGAAGAGAAACCCGTTAAATATTCTTGGTAAGAAAATGGACAGATCAGCAGCTCTTCTATAATCTCTCCCAACAGAATGACGCTATCCTTCAAGCATCTAACGTCCACAAAGCAACTCTCACGAGACGACCTGGACGCCATTTTGTCCGTGGCTGCGGATATGGAGAAAGTACGTGATGGGGAAGGGAGTGATCTTCTTAAAGGAAAGGTGCTAGCAAGCCTCTTCTATGAACCAAGCACACGAACTCGATTGAGTTTTGAGACTGCGATGCACCGACTCGGAGGAGATGTTGTAAGCGCTGTCGGAATTAAATTCAGCTCCATGTATAAGGGTGAGACAATTGAGGATACGATCTCAGTCGCGAATCAGTATGTGGATATCATCTGCATGAGACATCCGGAAGCCGGGAGTGCAGATCGTGCTGCTGCAGTGAGCGAAGTACCGTTCATTAACGGGGGCGACGGCCCATCGCAGCATCCCACACAGGGAATACTGGATGTGTATACGGTCAAGAAGGAAAAGGGAAAACTTGATGGGCTGCATGTCGCGATGGTAGGAGATCTTCGTTACGGGCGCACAGTACACTCGCTCAGCTTTTTGATGGGACTGTATGACGATGTGAAGTTCACGTTTGTCTCACCTAAGGAACTTATGATGCCGGAGAAAGTGACAAGTTTTCTCAAGGAGAAAAATATCCCGTATACGGAGACAGAAGAACTTGAGGATGGACTAGGCGCAGATGTTCTTTATATGACACGAGTTCAACAAGAAAGATTTGCAGACCAGTCTGAATTTGAACGGCTAAAGCTCAAGTACATCCTTAAGGCGAAACATGTGAAAGGAAAAGACATAACTGTCATGCACCCCCTACCACGAATCGGAGAAATTGATACAGATGTTGATCCTCTCCCGAATGCAGCTTACTTTCGTCAGGTGCAAAATGGGATTGTAGTACGCATGGCACTTCTTGCTATGCTTCTTGGGAAAGTATGAGCACACTCCTACTCACCGGTGGCACAATAGTTAGCTCACAAGGACAAAAGCAGTCAGATGTTTTGTTAGAAGATGGATTGATCACAAGGATCGGGAATGATCTTTCAGCAGATCCTTCGGCTTCGCTCAGGACAAGTGAAACAAAAGATGTAAGTGGGAAACTTCTTTTCCCCGGACTGATCGACTGCCATGTGCATTTTCGTGAACCCGGCTTTGAGCACAAGGCAACAATGCAGTCCGAATCCATAGCAGCTCGTGCAGGAGGAGTGACAACTGTGTGTGACATGCCTAATACCAATCCTCCAACAGTCACAATTGATGCATTGAGAGATAAGGAGCAGAGCGCATCAGTAGTCACTGATTGTGATATCCGCTTTTACTTTGGTGTAACTGAATCATCACATCTGGAAGAGCTAAGAAAGTTGTGGGAGAACGGATCAGGCAAGTGTTGCGGACTTAAGTTGTACCTTGATCATTCAACAGGGGATCAAAAAGTAGACGGCGAAATCGTTGGAGAGATATTTAAAACATGTGCAGAGCTCAAGATCCCGATCATTGCTCATTGTGAAGATCCACAAATGAATGCTACGGCACTGGAAAGTAATACAGATGAGGATGTATCAGCTCACTCCAAGGTTCGTCCTGCAGAATCTGAGGAGAAATCAATCAAAGAAGCAATCGATTATGCTCGTGAGTACGGAGCAGCACTCCATATTGCGCATCTCTCAACTGCAGGAGGAATCGAGTCCGTCAGACAGGCAAAGAAAGAAGGATTACCTGTCACCTGCGAGACAGCGCCACATCACCTCTTCTTGAGTACAGATGACTACGGGAAACTTGGAACGTTTTGTAAGATGAATCCCCCCGTTCGGGATCCACACCATCGTGAAGCGCTGTGGGAAGGAATTGTAGATGGAACTGTGGATTGCATTTCAACAGATCATGCGCCACACACAGTGCAAGAGAAAAAGGAAGGAGCACCACTCTCCGCACCAAGTGGAGTTACAGGAGTTGAGACAATGCTTCCATTACTTCTTACAGTTGCAGCCGGCAAGTGGCCACATCCAGAAGACCATCCGCCGATCAGTATCACGCCTGAAAGGATCATCGAATTGTGTCATACCAATCCAAACAGGATCTTTAATTTGGAAAAAGAAGAGATCGAAGAACAGTCACAATCATCAATCGTAATAGTTGATCCTGAAGATGAGTGGAAGATCTCTGCATCAGATCTGCACTACAAGTGTGGCTGGACGCCGTACGAAGGATGGCAAGTGCAGGGGAAAGTTGAGGAAGTTCTGTGATAAGGTAGCTCCATGGATCAATCGGCTATGCGAGAGAAGGCAGTTGAAGAGCTCATCAAAGTCGAACGTGAGCTGAAGTTTCTGCAGGCTCTTCATCCGTCCAATGCCGCTGAGCAACGCGAAGCATTCCTCTCCGGAGAAGTGCAGGAGCCTACATTCGAGTATCAAATAATCAGTATTCCCGAGTACGATTTCTCATTTTTTGAAGATGATTCCCCTGTTTGCAAGTTATATCAGGAGCGGATCACATTCATGGAGAATTGTGTGGCTCTCATCAATGCTCGTGGCAACGATCAATCATTTTCGGAGCTGAGTGAAAAGATTTTCCCAATCATTGATCTGACAAATACATATGAAGATGAGGATAAAGAAGAAGAGAGATCAATTGGAACAGAAGAAATCATCATCCGATTTGAGGAGGCGCTCTCTCAGTGTGGTCTTGATGATTGGATAATAGAAGTAAGCACATCAATAAGCAGCAGATTGATGGTAAGACAACTCGATAAGACCATCATGATTCATGAAGGAGTAGCTCTCGGAGAGAAAGAGCTTGAGCAGCTCATCCGTCACGAGGTGGGAGTACATGTTTTTCGCTTTGAGAACGGACAAAAGCAATCTGAACCAATCCTTCATCTTGGCACTACAAAGGGAAAAATAGCAGAGGAGGGTGTTGCGACGTTCATCGAAAACCCATCCGGTCCATCGCGAATATTTATGCGTCACCGTGCAGTGAAGTTTGCACAGGAGCATACATTTCGTGAGACGTGGCAGTACCTTATAGATGAAGGAGAAGATCTCGAAAGCGCATGGGGGATAGCACTTCGCATGAAGCGAGGGCTTTCGTCCGGCTCCTCACTTGGGGCATTCACAAAGGATGCTCTTTACGCTCAGGGCTTTGAGCTGGTATCGCAATTCGTTTTAAGCGGAGGAGACATCAAATCTCTCCTCGCAGCACCAATCCATCCATCTGAGCTAGATCTCCTAATTAGTGAAGCTGATCTCAAAATTCCTGATAAGTTACCGCAGTTTCTAGAAGGTCTGATATGATCTAAATATGGATGGGAAACGCATCCTATTTGTTGGCTATCGCGGAAAGAAATCGCACGTAAATTCCGCCATTAAAGCGGGAGCAAAGCTCTCGCTCCTTATCAATAAGCGGGAAATGAAAGATGCGTATCGGGAATTCTTTGAGGATATCATCACGGTTGATGACATTTATCAGTGGGATCAGGTCAAAGAAGCTATAAAAGATAAAAAGTTTGATGGAGTGCTTACTCGTTACGAAGATTTCACAGTTATCGTTTCTGGGATTTGTGATGACCGTGGACTTCCTGCAGTTCCAATGGAGCATGCACGGAAATTTAGAAACAAGTATTTGATGAAGAAGTCATTTGAAGAACATGGCGCTCCCTCGGCAGATTTCGTGTTGATATCTTCAATGGAGGAAGCCGAAGAGTTTCTCTCACGAAATGAGTTCCCGCTTATTCTCAAGCAGATCTCCGGAATTCACTCCAAGTTTGTTACAAAAGTAGAATCACGTGAAGAACTTGAAGCAATGCTTTCTCATTATCAGAAGTCACTGCAGATTCATGCAGATAATCTTCAGCGTCGGTTCGAAGGATATCCAAAAGACGTTGAGGAACCAGACACGTTGAGATACTTCCTGCTCGAAGAGTGCATGGAGGGCATGGAAATAATAGTCGACTCTTTCATTGCAAACGGAGAGATGCGTCACATACCAATCTGCAAATATCTTCTTTCAGAAGACCTTGGATTTAATGATCATCATCTTCCCGTGCGTGTTCTTCCGTATGATCTCCCAGAAGAGCACCGAAAGCTTATCATCGATACAGTTGAACGGGGGTACAAAGCTCTTGGTGCAGATTTTTGTGTAACACATGCAGAAACATTCTTTGAGCCCGAGAAAAACAGGTGCAGATTGATAGAAATTGCAGCTCGTGGAGGAGGTTTCCGTGCAGAAATGCTCAAGCATTCGACAGGAGAAGATTATGATCTAGCTACTGTACAAGTGGCACTAGGTGAAGTGCCGGATATTGGGATTGAGGCAAGCAAACATGCTGCAGTTGTAGAAGTATTTGCTCCTGAGAATGGAGTACTCAAATCAATTGATGTGTCCTACATCGAAGGACGTGATGATGTCTTCTTTATCACGCATAACAAAAAGATAGGAGAAGAAGTTGGGCGAGCCGCAGATGGCAGGAGCTATGTTGTGAAGTTCCTCATCGAAGCTGATACCTATAATCATGTTATGGAAGAAGCAGAAAACGCTCTCACTAAAATACGTGAGTCGATAGAAGTGAATGGCGAATAAATCGGCAATATCCAAAGCTTCTGCTAAAGTGCTGACCAATGGGAAAAGAGCCATCTTCCATCAAGCAGTACATTGAGGACCATTTCGATCTCCTCAAGAAAATGCTGCAAATAGCGAATCCTCCTGGTGAGGAGGAGGAAATGCGGGATCTCCTTATTGAGGAACTGCGAGGATTGAGTGCGCGGGTGAAGATAGATAGCACAGGAAACCTCATCGGTATGTTTGGATCAGATGAGTCCCCTGCTTTCCTGCTTGGTGGACATATGGATAGTGTGATGCCGTGCAGAGGAGTGAAAGTAGTTCGCAAAGGCGACGTTATCAAAAGCGATGGAACGACAACGCTAACTGCCGATAACGGAGTGGGAATGTTCGAAGTTCTCATGGCCATCCGTTATGTGCAGGAGAAGAACATCAAGGTTCCATCTATTGATGTACTCTTTACCGTTGGAGAAGAAATTGGAGGAGTTGGAGTGCAGGGCTTAGACATCTACGATCTGCGAGCTCGGCATGGAATGCTTCTGGATCGTGCGGATAATCCCGGGTCATTTGTTATTGCAGGACCGTACAAGAGAAACTTTAAAGCAACATTTGAGGGGATTGCTGCACATGCATTTGAAGCGGAAAAAGGAGTAAGTGCCATTCACATGGCGGCCGACTGCATCTCACAATTCCCACAAGGAAAGATCCACGACAAGTTGTATGCAAACATCGGGATAATCCGTGGAGGCAATGCAGTTAATCAAGTTGCAGAACGTGCAGACATCGAAGGAGAAGTGCGCGCTTTCAGTACTCTTGATGCAGAAAAACTTCTGGAACAATATGAAAAGATAATGCAGGAGGTGCAGCACAAGTACACAATTAAAGGTGAGTTTGAGCCACGCATACATCTTGAATTCACGGAACGTCGTGAGGGATACCAGCACAGTCCGGAGCTACCGCTAGTTAAGATTCTTTGTGATCTTCATGAAGAACTTGGAATAGAAACTGATATGCAGATTACTCGTGCGTGTAGTGATGCCGGTGATCTTACTCAGAAAGGCATCGCAACCATCAACTACGGTAACGGTGCGCACCGTGTACACACCCGCGACGAATGGTTTGATATGAATGACACGGCGAAGGTTGTAACAGTGCTCGTGCAGCTTTTGGAGAGGGTGGGGAAGGATGAGAGTGTCTTGTCTGGCTGATCAATTCTTCTTTCTTTTAGCTGCCGCCCAAAAGAAAGAAGCAAAGAAAAGTCCACCGCCACCAGTGCCCCTCCGCTTGCCGCAACACCCCCCGTGGTGGCGGGACCATCCCATCAATACATCAGTTGTGCTGGTTTATTATCTGCCTTTCAGGATATGTTCAATTTCATCTAGATCATTAATCACATGGTCTGCATCTTCATGTGCATCCAGTGGTGTGTAATTAGTGTGGATTAGAATGCTTTTCATCCCTGCATTTTTTGCAGCGGCTATATCAAATCGCTGGTCACCGATGTACACGCAGCTCTCCGGATTTGCGCCCAGTTTATCTGCAAGCATGTAGAGCCCTGTAGGGTCCGGCTTAGGTCGGTCACCTGTATCAGAATGTGTTACGATCATATCGATTACATTGTCGAGGTCGATCCGTTCACGTATCGCGTCTATGTAGCCCCAGTTGGAACCTGTATACACGCCAATGGGTGCAATCGTTTTTAGCTTCTTAAGAACATCCTCGGCACCATCAATCCATCCGATCCTATTTCTCAATATATCCTGATACACCTCATCTCTCAGAGCCTTGATCGGTTTTAATCTACTTTGATCAACGCCAAGCTCTTCTAACCATGCGCTCATCGAATATGTTCGCTGATAGAAATCCTTAAAATTCTCATGTGTGAAATCTATATCATGCTCATTCATTGCATGGACAACTGCTTCCCCGTACAAATCAATTGAGGGGATGAGTGTGCCATCGAGGTCAAAAAGAATTGCGTCCATTTGGTTAGCTGTTAGCTTGCAGCTTTTAGAAGCTTCGTTTTTAGAATAGCAATCTCCCCTAAAAGCTAACAGCTAAAAGCTATTTATACTTCAACAATAATCGGCACCACCATCGGTTCTCTATCCAACTTCCGATCAAAATATCTGTAGAGGGCGCCCTGCACTGCTCGCTTGAGCTCCTTTCTGTCACTATCTCCACGGCCGATTGCTTCTTCATAGGCCTTCTTTGAGGTCTGAACAACGGTCTTACTAATGTCAGTCTGCTCTGATCCGTAAATCAATCCACGCGAGATAACATCTGGATCTCCAACGAGCCTCTTACTGTCTGAGTACACTTTGAACACAACCATAATTACTCCGCTGGAACTCATAATCTTTCTGTCGTTAATAACACGCTGGCCTTCTCCTGCTGTACCACGACCATCAATAATTACATCCTGGAATGTCATCTTTTGCTTGCTCTTACGAGCATTTCCATGGACATCAAATTCAAGGATTTCTCCGTTGCCCAGCTGATGAATCCGATTTTCTTCATAACCAATCGAACGTGCAATGTCTGCATGAGCGGATCTCATGTACGGCTCACCGTGCTCCGGAATGATGTGCTTCGCCTTTACAAGTTGGTGCATGAGAAGAATATCTTCACGATTACCATGACCTGTCACATGAAGTGCAAGCTCAGCATTCGTTTTTACATTTGCCCCCTGCATATGAAGGTTATTAATAACTTTTGCAACAGCGCGTTCATTTCCGATAATTGGATTTGAACTGAGTATCACGGTATCACCTTTCTTTGTTGCGATGTGACGATGAGTTCCCAGTCCGATTCTCGCAAGTGCTGCCATCTCTTCTCCTTGGCTTCCCGTAGTGATTATCAGCACTTCCTTATCAGGGAGTTTATCCATTCCCGGTCCTACTTTTCTTACCAATCCTCTGGGAGCCTTTAGGTATCCAAGATTTTGAGCAATCTCAAGATTTGTAACCATACTTCTTCCGGACACAAACACTTTTCTATTGAAGTGCTTCGCGTGGTTCACAATCATCTGCATTCTGTTCAGAAGTGAACTGAATGTAGAAATGATCAAACGACCATCTGCATCACGGATTAAATTGTACAGAGTCTTATTAATCTCACTCTCACTTTTACTGTGTCCCGGCTTTGGTGCGTTAGTTGAGTCTGCGACTATTGCTAGCACACCTTTCTTCCCGAGCTCTGCGAGGCGCTGAAAGTCTGCAGGATCCTCCATTGGGGTCAGGTCAAACTTAAAGTCTCCCGTATGAATGATTGTTCCGTATGGTGTGTGCAGTGCAATGGCTGCAGAATCCGGAATACTGTGTGTCACTTTAAGGAACTCGACTTCAACTTTTCCAAGTCGAATTTTTTCTCCGTACTTCACAACATTTAGTCGTGCCTTAGAAGTTAACTTCTCTTCATCAAGCCGCTTTTTAGACATTGCCATTGTCAGTTTTGTTCCGTAACAAGGTGGGAAGTGAAGTTTCGGAAGAAGGTGTTGCATTGCTCCGATGTGATCCAAGTGACCATGCGTGAGCAGAATTCCTTTGATCCTGTTCTCTCTTCCCCGAAGACATGAAATATCCGGAATCAAGTAATCAATTCCAAGCATGTCTTCATCCGGGAACTGGAGCCCCAGATCAATAAGGTAAATGTCTCCATCAACCTCAATTACAAAGCAGTTTCTTCCAACCTGCTCAAATCCGCCAAGGGGATACATTTTAAGCTTCCCGCCTGAAGGCGGATGACCTGTTTTTACTGGTCGGCGCTTTTCTATCGATCTTGGCTTTTGTCCAGAATTTCCTATTGGCCTTGGCCTTTGTCCAGAATTCCCCACCGGCCTTTTCCCTTGTCGAGGCTTTCCTTTCTGTTGTGGTTTCTTATTCTGAGGTCTCCGTCTTTGCTTGCCAGAGGCATCATCTTTCAACCAATCTCCTACTGTTTTCATGAATTTTGTTATTAGAAATAATTAAAACTATTCATTTACACCTAGCAGTGTAGTCCTTGAGGTAGTAAATAGCAAGCACTAAAATGAACTAGTTGCCTGTTTTTGGCTTCAGATAAACAAATTTTTACTTGAGAAAATTGTTTTGCCCCTCAAAAATCCAGTTGACCTTTCCTAAAGTAGAGCCTCTCGCCCCCCGATGATCGCTTGCCCGAGAAGCGCAGCGATAGTAGCCTTCCTCATAGTATGGATGTATCGGTGCAGACTGGCTTAACAAAGTCGCAGCGTGGTACGACGCTAGTGTCAGAAACCCTCACCACAAGTGGCGGGGAGCAAGCCTGTATTTTATTTCATCTTGAAGC
>CAYUBO010000019.1:0-13661 GCA_964443095.1 uncultured Candidatus Peribacteria bacterium
AAGACGTGCATGGACTACAACTCAAGCGGATTTGGCGCAGAGTTGATCTACATGACTACAACCAGAGGAGACAACGTATACAACTTAAAGTTCTGTACAACATGCACAACAAATAAAAGTGATCTAGAATACTGCGGCCACTGTACAAGCTGTAAGCATTGTTTTGGGTGCTTTGGCCTCAAGCACAAGAAGTACTGCATCTTCAATAAGCAAAACTCAGAAGAGGAATACGAAGATCTTAAACGAAGAATTATTAATCATATGAGAAGTACTGATGAGTACGGTGAGTACTTCCCCAAAGACATATGCCCCTACGCTTACAACGAAACAATCGCAATGGAATATTTCCCTCTCACAAAAGAGGGGGCAACCAAACGTGGTTACAAATGGCACGATGAGGTAGACGAGATGCCGGAAGTTGAGAAAGTTATTGATGCAGTGCAGTTACCTGATGAAACCAGCAAGATTCCGGATGACGTTCTCAACTGGGCACTTAGATGCAAAGAGACGAATCGCCCATTCAGAATCACAAAGCAGGAACTGGAGTTCTATCGCGATCAAAAGATTCCGATTCCACGGTTTCATCCGGACGAACGCCACACCAACAGGATGAAACTCAGGCCCCCACGAAAACTATTTGAAAGAAACTGTGATATATGTAACAAAGATCTTAAGTCCACATTCTCAACGGAAAGACCGGAAAAAATCTTGTGCGATCACTGTTACAGGGAAGAGGTGTACTAACTCTGTCATGGCGAACCTGAGCCTGGCTGAAGGAAACCTTGAATAAATTTTTTGTACATGTTTCCAGATACTCATACCATAGCCTGAAACGCGTAATTATTGAATAAATCCCCAAATAATGCTATAATTTTAAGATTGCGGGTTCTTACAATCTTAAAACAAACATGAATCTTTATAACCTCAAGATTGGCACAAAAATAATGGCCAGTTTTGTAGTTATTGCAATTTTATCATCTATTTCAGTTAGCTTTTTTGCATTTCAAAGTTCCAGAAATAGCCTTCAAACACAAATGCTTTCTGACCTACAGTTGGTATCAGAATCTTCCGAAGGTTACCTGCTGGAATTCCTTCAGTCAGCACGCAAGAGAGTCGTAGACTTTGCATCAGATGGTTACATCCGTGAAAGTACTAGAAAAATAGTAGAAGGTGATACATCCGTAGTTGAAAATCTAAACAAGCATCTACATCAAAACAAAAAATCACTGGATGACACTATGTTCCAAATAGATATTTTTGATATGAATGAGATTGTAATTTCCTCAACAAACCCGGAATCTTTGGGCTCTTCTTTTGATGAACATAAAGAGGCATGTTCTGAGTCAATACATGATCTCGATTACGGAACAGCTATTCTGAGTGATGTTCACAGTACAACTGACTATTCTTTCAAAAACGGAACAGGAACATACTACTTTTTTACACTTGCTCCTCTATTCGATATCTTCACCAATGAGAGGATAGGAACAATAATGAACTACATTGACCTTTCTGAACTTAATGCAGTCCTCTCAGGTGATAGACAACTAGAACTTGGGGCACTAACGAGTACTGCAGGACGAAGAGAAACACTTGAGATATTGCTGATTAATTCTGATGGTTTCATTATCACTAATTCGAGATTTTTCGACAGTGCTCCCCTTAGTATAGAGGCAACAAGAGAACCCGCTAACAACTGCAAATCAAATATAGAGATAGCAGGGTCTTTTAAGGACTACCGTAATATCGAAGTATTTGGTTCATCCATGTGCTTGCAGAATGGATGGACACTTGTTGCAAAGATAGACAAATCAGAAGCTCTCGAAGGATTAATTAGCCTGCAGAGAAAAATGATGATGATAACACTGATTGTTCTTCTTGTTGTGATCTTATTTGCATACCGTCTAAGCAGAGGAATCACAAAACCTATTATAAATCTCTCTCACACTGCAGACCTCATTGCAGAAGGAAACATAGATGCGAAGGTTGAAGAAACCAAACGCAAAGATGAAATCGGATCTCTTGCAAGATCATTCTCAAAAATGACAGACGAATTAAGGGGGTTATACAAAGGAATGGAGCAAAAGATAGAAGAGAAAACAAAAGCACTCAGGGAAAGCGAAGAACAATACAGTTCTCTTATTGAGAATATAAACATTGGAATCTTCAGAAACACCGGTGGTCCGGACGGTAAATTCATTCATGCAAATCCTGAGCTTGCGAAAATGTTTGGCTATGAATCCGTCGAAGAAGTAATGAATGTCCCAGTCTCAGGCCTTTATCAAAACCCCAAAGAACGGCAGCGTTACATAGATAAAATCTCAAAGCAGGGATTTGTTAAAGACGAAGTTCTTGCTCTAAAAAAGAAAGACGGAACTCCAATATGGGCAGCAGTAAATGCACATGTAACTTATGACGATGAAGGAAACATACTCTGGATGGATGGTGCGCTTAAGGATATAACGGAACAAAAACTCGTAGACAAAGCCAAGTCGGAGTTCATATCTCTTGCATCACACCAATTACGAACACCTCTTACTGCCATACGTTGGGGAATAGGAATGCTTAGAAAGAAATCAAAATTCAACGAAACTAGTAACCAAATTGCAGATGAGATACACGGAGCATCTGTAAGTATGTCTGACACAATCCAGATGATGCTTCAGCTTTCACGAGTGGAAGCAGGAAAAATAGAACTAAATATGGAAGAAGTGAATATATGTCCGATTATTGAAGAACTTATATCAGAAGACAATCCGCTTATGGAAGCCAAAAATCAGGCATGCGTTCTAACGTGTACAAGTGATATCCCAAGAATCATAACAGACAGACATCTGTTGCAGGAAATACTTAGAAATCTCCTGAGCAACGCAATAAAGTACACACTGGATAACAGTACGATAGAAATATTTGTAGAGACAATCGAAACCAATGTCCGTATTTCTGTGAAAGATAATGGGATTGGCATTCCAAAGAACGAACAGAAAAAAATATTTTCTAAGTTCTTCCGTGCATCCAATGCCCTCAATGAAATGCCTGACGGGACTGGGCTTGGATTGTACCTAGTGCATTCTCTGGTTAGACTCCTTGGTGGAACTGTGGAATTTGAATCAATTGAAAATGAAGGTAGCACCTTCACTGTGTCATTACCTGTTAACCCACCTGATAATGACAAATAAAATTCTAATCGCCGAGGATGACGGATTCCTTGTAAAGATGTACCAGCTTGAGCTTGGTGAGGAACAAGGATTTGATATAGATATTGCAACAGACGGGATAAGTGCAATTGAAAAGATAGATAAGAATCAACCGGATCTACTTTTACTTGATCTACTGATGCCAAAAACAGACGGCTTTGGAGTTCTTGAACATATACAAAACAAGGGCTACAAGTTCCCTGTAATTATTCTTTCTAACCTGAGCAAAGAAATTGACAGAGACAGATGCACAAAGCTTGGTGCAAAAGATTACTTTGTAAAAAGTGATATGGACATGGATGATCTTACGAAGATCATCAAGGAATACATTTAATGGACATTATCTGCTATGCCCTTGGTATTGAAACCGTGAATGTTGTCCCCTCTCCTTCTTCGGACTTGAATTTGATGGATCCTTTGATGTAATCGAGTAACTGTTTCACAAGATACAACCCCAAACCGTTCCCTTTTGTGCTTTCTTTCTTAGCTTGATCACCACGATAGAATTTAGAAAAGATGTGCTTCTGCTCATATGGAGGAATCCCAATTCCTGTATCCTCTACTGCTATCTCAATATTCTTATCTTCCTCCTTCAGTGTAACTGTCACTGTGCCACCTTTCGGCGTGTACGTTACAGCGTTGCTTAGCAACACTTCTAGTATGCTGTGGAGGATGAGAGGATCTATCTGAGCAACGATTCTCTTCTTAGCTTTTTTATAAACAATCTTGTCTTTCTTACGTATCGCCTGATCTTTGTACTCACGAACAACACGCCCAACTTCCTTATTAACATCAACAGCAATTGGTTTAAGAACGATAGTCTCTCTTTCAACCTGAGAAACATGAAGAATACGATCAAGGATACGGACTGCGGTATCCGATCCTGCATTAATTTTGTCCATCGCCTCTAGCTGCGAGATCTTGAGCTTTCCAAACTCTCCTTCTTGAAGGAGATCTGTATACCAACTGATACTCGTGAGGTGTGTGCGAAGTTGATGAGATAGCACAGCAAGAAGCGACTTCCTTTCTTGATCAATAGCCGATATCTTTCTGAGTCGTCTATCTTCACGAACAAACAGAAGCACCATCGTAAGAACCAAAATAGTCGGACCAGCGAGTAATAAGAAACTCATAGACATCAAATAATTATACCATATTACGCGCTCTCAGTCATCGCCCTGTAGAGATCCCTTCGGGCTACAATAAACCTAATGAAAAAGACCATATGCCCACTTGGAACGCAGGAACTACCGGAAGCTCCTAAGCTCAGAAAATTGATTGGGCCCAGCTTTATTATTTTGGGATTAGGACTCGGTAGCGGTGAAGTTGTTCTTTGGCCATACATGGCGAGTAATTACGGGCTGGGAATCATATGGGCTATGGTGATAGGAATTACGATGCAGTTCTTCATCAACATGGAAGTGGAACGATACGCATTGATTAATGGAGAGAGCGTATTTGTAGGATTCGCACGAATTCTTAAATGGCTTCCCTTGTGGTTTATCGTATCTACATTCCTCGGATTTGGGTGGCCTGGTATTGGGCTGTATGGAGCAACACTTCTCTCTAATGCATTTGGGATAGGTAATCCAAAGATTGTGGGAATCATCCTATTCATTGCGATTGGTTTGATACTCACTCTCGGAAAAGTGGTCTACAAAACCGTTGAATCACTGCAAAAGACTTTGATCAGCATTGGTGTTCCGTTCATCGTAATTTTGACGGTCATACTCGCGAAAAAAGCAGATGTCGGAGCTCTCTTTAAAGGATTGGTTGGACAAGGATCATTTGGAGGAGAATCTTATCTTTTCCTTCCTGAGGGAATTGCAATAGCTACTTTTCTCGGTGCTATTGCGTACGCAGGAGCAGGAGGAAATCTTAATCTTACACAGTCCTGTTATGTGCGTGATAAGGGGTACGGGATGGGAAAGTATGCAGATAAGATCACTAGCCTCTTTTCAGGTGGAGGGAAAAAGAAATTCACTCTTACCGGCAATACATTCGAAGTGAATCCAGAAAGTCTAAGTAGATTCCAGAGGTGGTGGAAGGCAATTAATCTGGAACACGCAATGATCTTCTGGGGATTGGGGCTATTTACGATGCTAATGCTCTCACTTCTCTCATATGCAACAACACACGGACTCGCAGGAAACGCAGAAGGAATTGTCTTCGTACTAAATGAAGCAATGGTAATTGGGGCAAACACTTTCCCAATTGTTGGAATCATCTTCCTTCTTGTAACCGGAACGATGCTCGCTGCCACACAGTTAACAGTTCTGGATTCAACAAGCCGCATCATGACGGAGAACTTTCTCCTTCTTTCGAATAAAGATTCGGTAAACGTTTCGAAGGTCTACTACATTGTCCTCTGGATACAGATTCTGTTTGGAATCACAGTCTTCAGTATAGGGTTTGATCAGCCTCTTACTTTGATCATTCTTGGCGCTGTGATTAATGCATTCAGCATGTTCGTGTACACAGGTATTATTCTGATACTCAATAACACTAGACTTGCAAAAGAGCTTCGCCCAAGCCTGCAGAGGAATTTAATTCTCGGAGCCACGTTCCTATTCCTCGGCTTCTTCTGCACGATGACTATCATCGCGAAGTTCTTCTAGAATGATTGATTTTATATATCTATACAATGGATAGTAATATTTACAATGATCCAATTTGCCAATCCGAATAGAATTTTCCAACTAAAAAGCTACATTGTAAAGAAATGTAAAGTTTGTTATACTATAGGTGTCTTCAGTGATGATATTTAATCATCAGATTGAAGACCAAACACAAACACCGTCCTCGTGGCGGTGTTTATGTATCTGCGTTTGTGATCCTTTAAAATTGACTGTGGAGACCCAAAAAACTACCGTAATACCCTTATGAAACTGTCTCCCCTTCTACTCACATTGGCAATAGTCCTGTGCGCTCCTGCGCTGGCAGACGCGCAACAGAGCTGTACTTGTGACTACACAAACCCACAGGGCGAGTGCATGCAGGAAACGTGCATAGATCCATGGCAGTCAGGAGGAGGTCAAGGACGTATGTACTACAACGACGTAACACCGGGTTGGCGCACGTACTACTTCGAGGATGGAAGTAACTACTACTTTGATGATAGATACAGAGGTAGAGACGGTGAGTGTTTTGACCAGTCCGGTGACCGTACCCGATGCGGTTCTCAGTTCTACTACTACGACTACACGTACGACGATTATGATGATCCGAGCACGTACAAGTACGATATTGCTGACTGGTGGATAGGAGGTGAGTGTTTTGATTACAAGATTAATCGCTACGTACCCTGCTTTGAGGACTACCGACCACCGGGATACAACCGTGAGGAAGATTACTGGTACTACGACTACGAGAGATCAGAAGGTGAAAGTAATGATTACTGGGACCGTCGCTGGCAGGATTACGATGACTTCCTCCAGAACCAGTACTACTGGTACTACTGGAACGATTAGGATAAACGAATACACTAGGTACGATGAAAGTACTCGTTGTTTTCAATCCTGTATCCGGGCTTAAAGCTCTCAGGACAATCCCTGAAACTATTAAGCAATTTCTGGAAGAGCAATCAATTGAATATTACTGGATGGACACCACTTCAGAGCCTGTGCAAAAACTTCTGGAGCAGGATTTCGATAACTCCTTCGATCGAATCATTGTTATTGGAGGAGACGGGACAATAAGAGGTGTAGCGGATTTTGTTATTGAGAAAGATCTCGATGTTCCGATTGGGATAGTCCCACAGGGAAGTGGGAATGTGCTCGCTGCTGCACTTGGACTATTAATCTTTCCTCTTAAGAAGTCTCTGGCATTCGCTCTGGAAGGCAAGCCTCAGTCATTTGATGTGATGCGAGTGAATGGCAGATACACAGCACTTATTGCTGCAGGACAGGGATACGACACCGTCTTTGTTAAAGGAGCAAGTAGGACTTTGAAGAATCGAATTGGGATTCTTGCATATGGATACTCTTTTGTAAGAACAATCATGCACTGCAAAACACATGAATATGAGATTACAGTTGATGGAGTACCGTATCACGCATCAGGTGTGCAGGCAGAGATATTCAATGTTCTCCCCTTCAGCAACATTGTGCTTTTTACTGATGTATCTTCACAAGATGGCCTCCTAAATCTTGTTGTGTTCAGTCCTCGCTCTCCGTGGAAGTACATGAAAGGATTCGCTTCGTTCTTACGCAGCAACCGCGAGTGGAAACCGCACGTCTCACGATTTAAAGGAAAAGTAATCACTGTGAAACAAGAGAAAGGAAACGCCATTCACTTCGATGGAGAAATAGTTGAAGCAAAAGAGCTGATTGCTGAAGTGCTATCAGATAGAATACAAATAATATGGCACTAATTATCGCGATGTTAGGACTCATGGGAATCATATTTTTGATTTGGATTTCTAATCAATAATTATGCTCCCAAACATGTGTTCTCTTCCCTCCCCGCAAGGAATAGCGCAGAAGAAGTAGTGTGTTCCTTTCTTATCTGTAGGTAGTGGAACAATAACTTCTTCATCTTCGATAATAACTTCACTTATTCCAAGAGTTGGAACTGCAAACCCAAATATTCCTCCAAGACTCTTGAGGCGCAATGATACTTCATCGTCCTTCTCAACAGTGACTTCTTCTGGAGTGAATTTCCACTCCTCTGCAGTAATGTCTATAACGCGTGGACCTCCTGTTGGTAGTGAAAACACAGGAGGCTGATCATCATCAGCTTCAGAGGAAGAGGAATCATCATCCCCCGCCGGAGGAGAAGGTGAGGAAGAGGATTCTGACTCAATTGGTGATGCCACTGACGAAGAAGACGGTTCAGGTACAGAAACAGAAGACGGAGATGCTGCAGGTGGACTTGGTGACGAAGGTACTATTGGCGGCATATCCGGTGGAGGGGGTGGGGTGACAACTACTCCACCCAACCGACCTGAATTAGTCAGGTACTGGAATATTGCAACAACAACATCACGCCTGGAAAGCTGTGCCGCCGGATACAGGAAGACTTGCCTTTCAGGGAACAGATTATACTTCTGTGAAATACCTGCGAACGCAGCAAACCATTGCTCAGGTGGAACATCCACAAAATAGTACGGCAAATTCACTTCAGCCTGGAATGCGAGAGACAGCATCTTTAAAAATTCCACTGTATTCACTCTCTGTGCGGGGCGGAATGAGCCATCAGGATAACCCTGAAGAACGCCAGCATTCTCCGCAGACATAACGTACGGCACATACCATTCCCCCTCTGCAACATCACGGAACCTCCCGTTATTCTTCAGACTCTGATCTACAGGTATTCCGGATCCAATAAGGAGTATCTTCGCTGCCTGCGCACGATTTACAGGAAGGTACCCTTTAAAAGTTCCGTCCGGATACCCCTCTATAATCCCCAATTCAAAAAGTTTTGCAGCTGCCTGCCCCTCAATAGAGAAAATATTTGTATCTGGAAATGGGTTCTGTCCTGATATTAATTGTGATTGGCCACTGAATTTACCAATTGCACCAACTGCAACTGCAACAACAACTATTAGTGGCAATAAGAACTTCTTCATCGCTAACAAGCTATCCTACCAATATTGATGTGTAAAACTCAATTGCGCACTGCCGCAACTTGCTCCAAAAAGAGTGAATGCAATCTCGTCTCCCCTTCCTGTATTTCAGGATGGAATGTACTGGCAATGATGTCACCTTGTTTCACTAATACTGGGCTTCCTTCATGTTTCGCAAGTACTTCAACTTTTTCTCCTGTCCGCATTATGCGCGGAGCACGAATGAAGATTGCGTGCATGTTACCGATTCCCTCAACATCGACGTCTGTTTCGAAACTTTGTAATTGAGTTCCATACGCATTTCTCTCTGCAACAATATCCAGAAGATCCAGATACAAAGGAGGATTTTTTCCCGTCACTTCATTTGCAATAAGGATAACTCCTGCACATGTTGCAAAAATTGGAAGAGTCCCAGCCTTATTTCTTTTTTTGATTTCTTCGCCAATCCCACTCTCATCAAGCATTTTTCCGATAACTGTGCTTTCTCCCCCGGGAATGATCAAAGCCGAACAACTTGATAGATCCTTGAGCGTTCGCACTTCAATACCAGTTACCTCAAGATCACTTAGCAGACCGATATGCTCTGCAAAGTCTCCCTGTAATGCGAGTACTCCAACTGTCATAAATTAACACCACGCTCCTGCATACGAACTTCTAACTCCGGAATTTCCAGACCATCCATTGCCTTCCCGAGACCTTCGGAAACTTCTGCAAGTAGCTTGGCATCATTGAAGTGTGTTGTCGCCTGTACAATCGCCTTTGCCCTCTTCATAGGGTCTTCGGATTTGAAGATTCCCGATCCTACGAATACCCCCTCGCTCCCGAGCTGCATTAGGAGTGCGGCATCGGAAGGAGTTGCAACTCCTCCGGCAACAAATGTGACAACAGGGAGACGCTGTGCATCACGTACCTGCTCAACCAGATCAATACTGACACGTTCCTGGCTTGCATAAGCCTTTAGTTCCCTGCCACTCATTTCTTTTAGATCAGCTATCTCCTTGTTGATCTGCTTGATGTGACGAACTGCTTCAACAACATTTCCTGTTCCTGCTTCACCTTTTGTTCTGATCATTGCTGCCCCTTCATAGACCCGCCTTAATCCCTCACCAAGACAAGTTGCACCGCACACAAACGGTACGCGGAAGTCTCCCTTCGCAATATGATCAAATGGATCTGCCGGTGTTAGAACTTCACTTTCATCAATGAAATCCACTTCGAGAGTCTCGAGAATCCTTGCTTCCGCAGTGTGTCCGATTCTTACCTTCGCCATGACTGGGATAGATACTGCGTCTCTGATTTCTTTTATGAGTTTTGGATCACTCATACGAGCTACCCCACCTTCTTTGCGAATGTCGGATGGGACGCGCTCAAGCGCCATAACAGCACATGCCCCGGACTCTTCTGCGATTTTGGCCTGATCTGCTGTAACCACATCCATGATCACTCCGCCTTTGAGCATCTTTGCCAGGTTCTCGCCGAGGGTGTTTCTGGGATAGTGCATCTACGTGCAGTATAATACTTCTAATAGCTAAAACTACTTAAAAAGCCTACTTTCCTGGGCAACAGGAAGCGACCGATGGATCTAGTCCAAGGCCTTCAAAGTTCTTGTCATAAAATGCTGAAAACTCTCCTGCAATCCTGTCTGCTGTCTCTTCATACGCTACCGGATCTTCCCACGTGTTCTTGGGATTTAGAAGATCAGTCTCAACACCAGGACACTCCTGCGGGACTAAGATGTGGAATCGTTTGTCCTCATCGTAAGGTACATCTTTTATATCTCCATTTAGTGCAGCATTGATAACCGCACGCGAAACCATAATGTCGAAACGCTCACCGACTCCGTAAGAACCACCTGTCCATCCGGTGTTTACAAGATACACATCGCAGTCACGCTCACCTAGTTTCTTCTGAAGAAGAGCCGTGTAGTCTCCGGGATTCCTCATCATGAACGGCCCTCCAAAAAACCTCGAGAAAGCTGAAACAGGAGTGGTGATTCCTGCTTCAGTTCCAGCTAATTTGCTTGTGTAGCCCATGAGGAACCAGAGCATCGCTTGCTCTGTTGTGAGCTTTGCAACTGGAGGAAGAACACCGTTTGCATCCGCCGTTAGGAAGATGATTGTCTCAGGATGATCTCCACATGATCCTTCTTTTATATTCGTAAGGAACATGAGCGGATACGAGACACGCGAATTTTCTGTGAAACGATCGTCATTAAGATCAAATGACCCATCAGGGTAGACCATTGCGTTTTCGACGATCACGCGATTTTCTAGGTACGGCCTCTCTGTAAAGACTGCCTTGAAGATCTCCGGCTCCTTCTCAGGACTCAAGTGGATGAGCTTCGCGTAGCATCCATTCTCATAGTTGGCGACTCCTAAGTCAGACCATCCATGTTCATCATCCCCGATCATCGGGCGGTTATCGTCGTTACTGAGTGTTGTTTTACCTGTACCGGAAAGTCCAAGGAATAGAGCAGACTTCCCAGTTTTATCCTCATTGGCACTACAGTGCAGAGGAAGAATTCCCTTCTCCGGAAGGAGGTAGTTCATCACCGTAAAGAGCATCTTCTTTACACATCCGAGGTATGAGACACCATAGACAATACCAAGCTTCCTCTCGAAATCTGCAACAACTACCATGTCAGATTCATCCCGAAGCACTCCTTCATACTTCTCCTTATCGATCTTATCTTTCGGAATCGCGATCAGTGTAAATCCTTCATCTGCAAAGATGCTCTCTTGGATGTCTTCAGGAATTGCTCTGAACATGTTGTAGGTGAAGAGCGCCGTGAGCGCATCATCTGTGACTACCTTGACTGGTAGTGCGTAGGATGATTCAGCACCAACGACTCTGTTTGTTACGAATACTTCCTGTTTCTTATCCAGAACCTCAAGCGCATCCTGATACAAGGAATCGAAAGTTTCCGGATCCATGCCAATACATACATTGAAACTCCAATCACATGTCTTTTCCGTTACCTCATCACGCACAATGTATGTATCTTTTGGAATACGCCCTGTCTCAGATGCTGGATTCCAAGTAGCAAGAGAGCCAAATTCAGATATCAAAGCCTCTTTCCTCTCCACTGCTTTCTTAACAAGATCTTCTTGGGGAGGATTTAAGAGAATATTTTTGTGACTGGCAATGAGATTGAGTGTTGCCTCCTTAAGACTTGCAGTTTCAAGCGACTGCTTCTTGGGATGTAACCGAAGAGACATTAGATTGTGGGGAACAGAGGCGACATGCCTCGTAAATATTTTTAAACAATGATTCGATGTCTGAGAGTGGGATTGATGAGAAAGCGATGCGAATCAGGTTGCCCATGGATATGACACCCGTATCAAACTTCTCAAGAAGTACTTTCCTTACCTCTTCCCCTTCCAATCCTTCCTTAAGCTCAAGACACATGAAGTAACCCGAATTGAAAGGCAGTGGCGTGAAGTAATCTTTGTAGGATGAATTATCTAATACTTCCTTAACCCTTTTATAACGCGCCTGAAGGATCGCAAGCTTCTCTTTCTTCTCCTTCTCGTACGATCCTGAGTGGTAGGCTGATAGAAGCAAACTCTGTGAAAGATGGCTTGTATTAGAAACAGATCCTCGCACAAATCCTGCAGCTTTTGCAGCAAGTGCATCCGCAGTTGCTTCTGTCATGTCCTTTGTCGCAAACGTGATGAAGCCAACTCGGTAACCCCACACATAGTCTTCTTTAGTTGCTCCGTCTATCTTTACAGCAAGTACATTCTCATGAAGATCAGCAAGTTTCCCGAATATGGATTCGCGATAAACACCTTCTTCATAAATGAGTCCAAAGTAGGCATCATCTACAATTACTGATAAAAGTCCTCCTGCATCCGCATAATCCTTGATGATCGTTATGATTTGATCGACTTCAGGATCAGTCGGAGTGTATCCACTTGGGTTGTTCGGAAAGTTTAGAAGTAATACTTTTTTCCCGATAACTCCATCAAAAAGTGCTTCCCGCATTGCTTCGCAGTCAAATCCTCCTTCTTTGAATGTATTGAATGGTTTGATATTTACACCGAAGCAGTTGCTATAGGTGAGCCGATAGTTACCCCAGTATTTATCTGTCACTAGCATTGTTTCTCCGGGATTTAAAAGTAGATACGCAGCGGTGCTTAATCCATGCGTAAGACCGGGGGTGACAACAGGGAGTGAAATTCTTGATTGTATGGATGGATTCTTTGCCTTCATCATCGCCTGCCACAGCTCTCTTATTTCAAGTTTTCCGTAGGAATTTGCGTATGGATAGACGTCGATAGGATCCAGATCAATGTGCTTATCTATTGATTGAAGCCGCATTGGCGTTCCATCTTCCTCCTTTGCGATACCAATTGTGGCATTGAACTTCTTCCCCTTTGCATCCGCCGTCTGAGCCATAATTCCGGACTTCGGAAAAAAGATCGCCTGAGCACGATCTGAAAGAATGGAAAGAATAGCGGGATTATCGTTCTGAATAGCAGTGTTTAATTCTTTTGCGGCAGGATTCATATTTTTCATCGAAGGAGAGACTAGCGATTGGCGTATAAAAACTACAAACTGGAGTATTGCGAAGTTGGTCGTACCCCGAAATCATTCTGATGGTAGCGGAAAAGATGATGTCTTGGAAATAGCCTCCCCGGCCCTCACCCCGATTCGCTTTGCGAATCACCCCTCTCCCGTTTCGGGAGAGGGGAAGGGGGCGAGGGCCTCTAGTGAGAAATTACCCTTTTCGCTACTATTCCCTATATGCAGCGGATATATCGTGAACTGCTGGGACTCATATGCTTAACCGCATTTTGTCTAACCCCAAAGGTACATGCCGCAACCATCTCTTATACAGAATCAATCCCCCTCACAACAACCAACTGGGAAGACGGTATTACCGTTCCGCAGTT
>CAYUBO010000020.1:0-12249 GCA_964443095.1 uncultured Candidatus Peribacteria bacterium
CTTGCATCCGAATAGATAGTTTCCGGTGCTGTCGATGTTTCTGTGTCCAATCATCTTACGTGGATGACTGATTAACAGTTCTTGATACTGCTTTTGGAATCCCTCAGGATCCGATTGGATCTCTTTGATCCTTTCCTGATACTCCTGCTTCGTTAGCTTTTGATTCAACACGTAGTACTCCTTCTGGCGAAGGCCGGTACATCCGTAACAATACTTACACCCCGTACAATCGAATAGATATGAGCTATCACTACAGTCAGTGCAGTTTTGGCTGTGTCTTAGGCTGTAGCTGTTAGAGCAATCTAAACAGTCGTAACAAAGTTGCAGGTCGTAACTGTGCAGGCAGTCCATGCAATCCTTCGATCGCAAAAGATCCTGACAGTACATGCAGTCCTCACTGTGATCGGTACAGAAACAGAGATAACAGTTCTTCCCCCATCCGCAATAATTTGCGTAATCAGAATTTTCCATTCCATCATTGATGAGTGACATGCTCGGGACTGCTTTAAAGAGTTCATTGATTTGATCAAAAACCGGACGACTAAAATCAACGTCACGTCCAAAGTTCATCGGATCCCAGTTGTCACTCCACCAGTATCCGTATTCATAAACAGGAGTCGCCTTATCCGGTGAGTAGATAGATATGATCTTCTTTCCTGTTCCGCTGCAATTTCTTGTGTAGAGATTCCTGATGTTATGCGTCGCGTACATCCGTTGCATCCTGCATTCAGGACAATGTGTCGGCGGGGGAACAGGATACTTCTTCCCGGCAAATTCAGGTGATACGGAATCATAAAACTTGAGATCCGCCTCGGTAATCTCAAAACCTGCCGAACAATTCTTACAAGTTTTCTGCACGGTTTAGAAGTATACAGTATTGAGTATTACGTATTCAGTATCCTTTTATACACAATACTGGATACCGGATACTGAATACTTATTCAGTACTAGGATCTGCGATTGCTCGGCAGTGCCCAATATTCTCCTCCATATTATCAATATTACAGTACTGCCCATCGGGGCAGAGGATGCCTGCTATTCCACCACAGGGGATCCCCAGAGATCCTGTTCCTGTCGGTACATCATCATCTCCAAGTGACTTCTCAGTAAACTCGACAGAGTTTAAGACCTCCAGCCACTGCGCCCTGAGCCTTTCTGCATCTGCTCGCTTCTTTGGAGTGTAGAACAGTGTGATGAGTACCTCACCACGCTTCACAGTTACGATTTGATTGCCGGAAAACTCATCAATCAAACGGACTGCTCTCTCCGCCCCAATCACCATCGGCACACCACCTTCCGGCAGATCAGTTTCTCTCTCTTTAAATATAGTCGCGATGATCTCGCCGTCCTCATGGAAGAACTGTGTTTCACCTCCAGCAGGAACCTTCCTCCATTCAACAGGGATCTGCAGAGTCATCTTAAGCCCTGGTATCCGCACTGTCTGTACTGTCTCCTCGATATCGACAATATCTTTGACGACGAACACTGGTAGATCATACGGATCGGCATTGAGCTCGAGGATACCCGTGAGTGTCACGAGTTTATTCTGAAGCTGACGTAGATTGTGGTCCGCGCTCTCAACGAAATATTGATCCTCCCCATTTTGGACAAGTACATGTGATCCTCTGCGTACGACCGAAAGTTCAGCGGCTACAAGTACACCCGTCATTGTCTGCTCGCCCTCAGGAAGAACAGGTATCTCTTGCTTCGCGCAAGCTGTGAGCAGCAGTCCAAAAACGATGACTGGAATCAGTAGGAGTAGGGGGCGCATGGGCAACTATTCTAGAGCACCGTACGGGTAAGAAAAGGGATCTATGTGATAAATAGCTTTTAGCTGTTAGCTTTTAGGAGACATATCACACGTAAAACGGCTGTTCTAAAAGCTGAAAGCTATAAGCTAAAAGGGGCCAATATGGCCCCTTCTGTTACTTCCACAGTCGAATTTAAGCTATTTCTTGCCCTTTGGGTACTTCTTTTCAGGATCGAACGCGTAGACAGCTCGACCAACACGAGTGAAGTACGGCATCTTCTGGAGGTTAAGCGAAATGGTACCGACCTTTACGGTCCTTTGCTTAGCAACCTCAGCAATGATTTCTTTCTTAGATAGTGGCCCCTTCTCCTCAAGAATCCTCTCGATAACGTCTGCAACGGTTCCGGGCTCATAACCCCAGTCTTTCAGGGCATAAAGTCCGCGACCAACCAGAACAAACTGCGGGTAGCGGATCAGTTCGTTATGAACTGCCTGCACCGTAACGTTCTTGTGGTCAAATGCAGCCTCGCGAATACGGTTTGCAATCTCCATAAAGTGGAGAGGCTCTCCTGCCTTCTTGAGGATGATTTCAACCTTGTCTCGAATGCTACGTGGGCGAACGAACCTCCACTCTGTAAGTCCCCATCCTTCGACGATCTCCCTGAGACGCTCGTCAATCTGGAGACAGCTCAAAATGAGTTCCTTACTAGGAACTCTTCCTTCGAACAAATTCAGTGCCTGAACTGCTGAGACTACCTCATCGGCGCTCATACAGGACTTTCTCTTCTTAAGGATTTTTACGATGTTATTCACAATGGTCATTATGTCGTCCATTGAGAGAGACTCGAGCCTCCAGAATGGTACGAATGTGTTACTCCTTGTCCCAGTTGTCATATCCTGATCGATAGAGAAGGAAAGGCGAAGGACAGATCCGTCTACCTCTGTGCTTCCTGCGATCTTCTTGAGAACCTCTGTAATGAGCATGTCCTCACGCATGAGGCCGCCATTGGCTCTAAGTACCGTCTTAGCCATCTCATTAACCTCATCAAGCCTAGTCGTACGAACTGTTCGGCGAAGCTTGCCAAGGGCAATACTCTCTATTTGACGAATACGCTCTCGCGTGACATTAAAGTGCTTACCAATCTTCTCAAGTGTTTGCTTCTGTTCTCCCTTCAAAGCAAATCTCTTCTTAATTACGGTCGCTTCTTTCTCTGTAAGGACCAAGAAAAGATTGTCTAGTAACTCTTGCAGGTCAACTGTAATAGTTTGGCCCGTGCTTTTCTGTTGGGAAGAAGTGGAAGTCATAGCAACATCAGACATATATTCTGGGGAAGGAACAACCCTCGTTTTACCATATAATTGACAGAGACAAAAGTCGGTTGATAGTTTCCGCTAGACTCAATCGCTAGATTGTGGCTTGCAGTCACTTATATGTACGTGGGAAGTCCTAAAGAACGATAAAGGATAATACTTTAAAGATATTTACGTACTTGTCAATAATTAAAGCTGGGCTAATTTTATGCCCAAAATCAGCACTGCGGCTGCAGAATCCTTGTCTATTTCGCGATTCTGTGTGGATGTATAGCGCTCATCCACAAAACTGCACGCAATCGCCTCATCCTCTAGTAATTCCGCAAAATCGCGTACTTTCGAGGCTTGTGCACCTTCAGAGCCACCTAAAAGCCTCGGTAGACCCAATACAACCTCATTAATCTGGCGGTCTGAGATGATCTCCATGACCTGATTTAGGAGCTTCTCAAAGGAGTCGTGGGTAAGGGTTTCGAGTGAAACAGGGACTCCGGTTTCAGTATCTGCGAAAGCTACTCCTGTTCTCTTGGTGCCGATGTCGAGGGCTAGGTATTTCATGATCAATCAGCTTTTAGCTTCAAGCTTTTAGAAGCAATTGTTAGTTTACCTAAAAGCTAACAGCTGAAAGCTTGTTCATTGTACTTTAAGCAAACTACTATTTCATACCTGCTACAGCCTTAGAAAGTTTCGACTTCTTTCTGGCTGCGTTGTTCTTATGAAGAAGCCTCTTCTTCACAGCAATATCAATTGCACTGAATACTTCGGGCATCATCTTTTGTGCCTCATCCTTCTTTCCGGCTTTCAAAGCGTCGTTGAGCTTTCGGATCATCGTTTTCATGTAGGTCCTTACAGGGCGCAGTCGTGCAGTTCGCACTTTCTGCTGTTTCGCTCGTTTGATGGCAGATTTAATGAGTGGCATAAATCGGAGAGAGTTTATGGAAGAGGGTGAGATGGTGCAAGGAAAAGATCATTGTAAAAAGATTCCAAGGCAACCAAGGAAACCAAGGAATCCAACGATAAGGATTGGAAAAGCATTTTTTCATCCTCGGTTTCTTTGGTTGCTTTGGTTGCTTTGGTTTCCTTTAAAGGTGCCCTCTCCATTGACAGATGCAAAATATTGCGTAGAATCTATCCATTCAATATGTGCGGAATCTTTGGTTATGTCGGGAAGAGAACAGATGCGGGTAGCCTCGTCGTCGAGGGATTGAAGAATCTTGAATACCGCGGATACGACTCTTGGGGAGTGGCATGTAAGAGTAACGGCCACGTTGATATAAAGAAGGACACCGGGAAGATAAGCTCAGTTGATGGTTCTCAATTTAATAAAGAATGTTCACTCGCAGCCGCTCACACTCGCTGGGCAACGCACGGTGGAGTAACTCAGGAGAATGCACACCCGCATGCAAATGAAGATGAAACAATCGCAGTTGTGCATAACGGAATTATCGAGAACTATCAGGAACTTAGAAATGATCTGATCAAGAAGGGGCACACATTTAAGTCTCAGACGGATACGGAAATCATTCCTCATTTGATCGAGGAAGAGTTTGCGAAGACAAAAGACTTTGCGAGTGCTGTTAGAAATGCATGCAACAGATTTGACGGACGCTACGCGCTTCTGGCAATGCATACGGAGAGCAACACTCTTGTTGCTGCACGAACCGGATCACCTCTTATCGTTGGAGTTAAGGATGGTGAGGGACCTGCCCCGAGCGAAGCCGAGGGGTACTTCATAGCATCAGATATTCCTGCCTTCCTGGAACACACGCGAACAGTGCAATACATTGATGACGGCGAGATGGTTATTTCCGACGGCAACTCGATCCTCTTTATGGATATAGAAACCGGTGAGGACAGGCCAAAGCGTGAAATAGAAATTACATGGTCGATTGAGGAGGCACAGAAAGGGGAGTACGCACACTACATGCTAAAAGAAATAATGGAGCAGAAAGATTCAATCGCAAGAGCGGTTAATCAGGATGAAGAACAGATTAAAACTCTTACTGAAGCGATCAAAAATGCACAGGGAACATTTATCATTGGATGTGGGACTGCAGGCAAGGCATGCATGGCAGCCGAGTTCTTCTTTTCTGTGATTGCTGAACACCACGTTAACTTTGCTCCGGCTAGTGAGTTCAAGCTTTATCATCACTTCTTAAAGCCGGAAAGCTTGCTGATAGTTGTCAGTCAAAGTGGAGAGACGGCTGACGCACTTGAGGCAATGCAAGTTGCCAAAGCAAAAGGATCAAAAGTTCTCGCTATTGTGAATACAAAAGGATCCACAATAGATAGAGAAGCTGATTACTCTTTGCATATAAATGCCGGCCCCGAGCGTGCAGTCGCATCAACAAAAGCCTTAACAGGTCAGATGGCTGTGATGATGCTCATTGCGTACGCGATGAATGATAAGTTACATGATGGTAAGCAGTTGCTGCTTGATACTGTCGGGCAGATCAACGATATGCTTAACCCCCGATACATCGATAGGATCGAAATGCTAGCAGACCGTATAAAGGAGAAAGAGGATCTTTATATAATCGGTAAAAGCTGGAACTACCCGATGGCGCTCGAAAGCGCGATTAAGATTCAGGAAGTGAGTTACATTCACGCAGAAGGATTTGCAGGAGGAGAACTCAAGCACGGCCCGATTGCTCTTATAGAAGAGGGGACACCATGTATTTCACTTGTTGGAAATGACGAGGTCACATGCGACATCATCAGCAATACAATTGAACTAAAAGCCCGCGGCGCATTCACGATTGGCGTTGCCCCGGAAAAGAATGAAGCATTTGATGAGTGGGTTAAAGTTCCGGATGCCGGCCCGGCTCAGGCGATAGTAAACATTATCCCAATCCAGGTACTTGCTTACTTCCTTGCAGTGAAGAGGGGGAAAGATCCGGATATGCCGAGAAACTTAGCTAAGAGTGTTACTGTTAAATAGATCCAATCCACCCAGCGCTGGGTGATTTTATTCCTCATCCGGTGGAATCCCATAATACTCAAACAAGAAATCCGCTATCTCTTTAAACACGGGTGCACCTGTTTGGGAACCGTACTCAATATCTTTCGCACGTGGCCTATCAAACTTCACAAGCATCACAAACTTGGGATTATCCGCAGGAGCGTAACCGACGAATGATGTGAGGGTTGACCCCGTTCCTGCTTCGTACTTTCCACCGGGGCCCGCTATCTGGCTAGTACCCGTTTTACCGGCAATCATGTAACCGGGTACTTTCGCGTTTTTACCAAATCCATTATTCACACCACTTACAAGCATTGCTGTAACCGTTTCTGCAGATTCCTTCGTGATAACCTGATCGATCACACGCGTCTTTGTCTTCTCCACCTTCCCATCACCTCGGACGATGCTATCGATAATTGTCGGCTTCACAAGCTTCCCACCATTAGCAAGAACTGCAAAAGCAGTGACCACCTGAAGTGGAGTAGCCGAGATTCCCTGACCATAAGCGGATGTTGCCAGAAGTGCGTTACTCCACTTCCTCCACGGTAGGATCTCACCCGGCAGTTCATCTTCCAGTTCAATTCCCGTGATCTTCCCGAATCCGAATCTCTCCAACATTCGGTGGAATAGTTTTCGACCAAGCTTGGTGGATACCGTAGTCATGCACGTGTTGATGGAATACTCCAGACAGTTCGTCATCGTCACTTCTCCAAAGTAGTTGTTTAAGGCATTTCGGATCGTGTACTCGTCTACTTCAACAGGACCAACATCATCGTACTTGTCATCCGGTACTACCTCTCCTTGATCAATCGCTGCCGACATCGTGATCGGCTTCATCACAGATCCAGGCTCGTAGATTTCCTGGATTGTGCGATTTAGATATGCTCCGACTCCGATGTTGTTTGTGTACTTAAGCCAGATGTCCCTGCGTTCGGTTGGGAAAATCTCCCGACGGCTGTTCTCTCCTATATATAAGTAGTATCGAACTATGTCCTTTAGGTCATACAGATTCTCCAAATCGTCTATTTCCTGCCGTTTCTCGGTACTCAAACTGCTGCGTCCTTCATCTGTAAACACAGCACCAAGGTATGCCTTTACAACAAACTTACGAGTCTCAGGATGATACAGCTCAACTACAATTTCTTTCTGCTTTCCCTCATCAAGATAAATCGGTTCCTGCAAATAAACCGTACCGTAATCATTGCTGTTAAAGAGGGGAGCGTTCGCCATCGCGATGATGCGTCCCGTATACGGTTCCATGATGATTGCCTGAGCGCTGTCTGCCTGGAACTTTTTAACAGCTTCCTCCAGCACTCCTTCGACCTTCTTCTGAATGATTCGATCAATCGTTAATGTGATGGTATCTCCATCTTTGGGATCGATGATCGTCTGTTGTGCAGTGAGGATTTGCCCTCCCTGAGGATCACTCATTGTACTGATCAACCCCTCCTGTCCCCGAAGCTGAGGATTGAATGTACGTTCTATTCCATACTGCGGCTCCTGATTAGTATTCAAGAAACCAACAACGTGCGATGCGATAGTCGAGTCAGGGTAGAACCTCCAGTGCTCCGGAAGTAATGCGATTGACCTGAGAGGATCATTGATCTTGTTGGCGATCTCTCTTGTTGCAGACGCACGCTTTCTTTCGATTGTTTCGTTGAATGATTTAATCTTTGCCTCGCGAATGCGAGATGTTAGTTGCGGAGGAAGCCTGCGCATCACAGGAACATAGCGGAGATGTCTGCTGCGAAGCATCATCTTAAGAACATCTGTCTCAAGTACACATGGCCCTGAAAGTTTCTTCGCGATACTTGGCAGCCTCTCTTGTGGAATACTTTCCGGATCTGCATGGATCAATTTGTATTTTTTCTCTACGTACACTCCGGGAATGTCCATGCTCCGTATCTGTTCCATCTGAACCTTCGTTGCACTGTACACAAGCGGAACAAATGTAACACGCTTCTCAGAAATTCTATTTTCAATATCTCTCGCAAACTGTCTTCGTACTTCCGTTTGATCTGGCAGCTCATCTTCTTCTAAAAGGGGGAAGCCTGTGGAGAGAGGTTCAAGCAAAAATCCTGATCCCAGTTTTCTCACCCGTTCCAGTGGATCAAAAGCCTTTTCGAAATACTTAACAAGTTCCCTCGGGCACTGCTGATTTCCTTCTTTGCAAAGCTGATGGAATTGCTCGGTCACGAGAATATCCGAAAGTGTCTCTGCTATTTGAACGGGATCTTCCGTAATGAGAGGATCCACATACACCATATTTAGGGTTGTGTTTGTAGCAAAAATACTCGTGACTCCTGTCTTACTATCAAGCGCCATAATCTCTCCTCGTTTTGCTGCTAACTTAACACCACCAAAGTGCTGCTCCTCAGCAATGCTTCTGTACTCAGAACCTTTAATTATCTGCAGCTCTATCAGTCTGGAAACGATTATCAAAGTCGCTAGGAGCATAATCCCATGGATAATCAGCATTCTCTGCCGAATAGACCTTTTTCGCTGAGTCTCCGATACTGCTTTGTAAGCACTCATAGACTGTCCAAATTCAAGTCGGACAGGCTATTGTAGCCATTATAGCGGGCTGGCACGAACATCAAAATTATGCTATAATCATGTGTTATGGAAGAATCCATAGATTGGGAGTCAATGGACGGCAAACAGATGCTCGATACTATCGAGCAATATGCAACTGAGAAGGGAATCTCAGACATACACGCATCTCCGGAGAAGGAGTTTGTTCGAATTGAGGTTCGTCTTCATGGAATTTTGGAAATGCTTGCACACATCTCTCATAAGACGTACATGGACCTTGTTCGTCGCATTAAATTCGTTTCTAAACTAAAACTTAACATCACAAATATACCCCAGGACGGTCAATACACTTTTGAAGCTCCGAGTCGTGTTGTAAACGTTCGTGTCGCATCAATTCCAACAAGATTCGGTGAGAAATTTACATTGCGTCTTTTGGACCCTGAACGTGGAATAGTACCTCTGGAAAAACTTGGATTCCCTAAGATCATCCACGAGAAACTTGCACAACTTGTTAATTTACCAAACGGACTAATACTTGTAACAGGACCTACCGGAAGTGGTAAAACTACTACTCTCTACGCACTACTGAATACGATTGTAGGTACAAAGAGAAACATCATCACACTTGAAGATCCAATTGAGTACGAGCTTTCCGGTATTGTTCAAAGCCAGATTGATCACGCGCACGACTACACGTTCGCCACAGGACTTAGATCAATCCTTCGTCACGACCCGGATGTTGTGCTCCTAGGTGAGATCCGTGACTTGGAAACGGCACAGACTGCAATTGATGCGTCTCTCACAGGTCACTTAGTGCTTGCAACCCTTCACACGAACTCAGCTGTAGAAGCTATCCCGCGTCTGCTTTCCATGGGTGTTAGCCCATACTCATTCGCGCCTGCTCTCAGAGGAGTTCTCGCTCAGAGACTTGTCCGTGAACTTTCTGATGAGTGTAAGAAGCCTGGGGCCAATTGTGATCCTGCAGCACAGGAGACATACACAGGACGAATTGCGTTACCGGAACTTCTAATAATCACTCCAAAGATCCGTGAAGACATTTTGATGAACGAGATGGCCGCAGACATCACGGAACACGCGAAAGAGGAGGGGTACATGACAATGTCTGATTGGGGTAAGAAGTTCTTGGATGAGGAAAGAACGACACCGTCGGAGATTATGAGGGTGACGATATAGTTATATAAAGAATCCTAGGAATCCAAGGAATCCGAGGATAAGGATCCTAAAGGATAGTTGTACTATCCTTCTCATTCTTTATCGTTGGAATCTTAGGAATCCTAGGATTCTTTTTGTAAAGGATCAGGATTCTTTTAAGTCCTTAACAAAAGATGCTCTCAACTTAGTAATCAGATAGCTCACCCTATTCATCCAATTATCAAAATACAAAAACTTCTCATTACTCAGATACTTCAAATCAAAGGAAAGTCTTAATTGACAGTGCAGCTCTTCTAAAGATGCCAACGATCTCTCAAAGTATAGAATCTTTTCTTTATTAGATCTCTTGGTATTCCCTTCAGCAATGTTCATTGGAACGCTATAAGCTGATCTTCTTATCTGGCTCACTAACGCATACTTCTCTGCTGCAGGAAACTTCTTAGTTTCCCCGTAGACATGTACGCACAACTTATAGGATTCTTGCCAGGCAATGAGCCTCTCGTGGGGTCTTTTTCTCATGTATCCAGACTACTGATTAACGACTGCTCCTAGGGATCCTAGGGATCTTCGGGATCTTAGGGATCCTTATCAATGGCTAACCTAAGCCCCAAACCCTGTTCTGCGCAGGGCCAGAACCCCGCCTTGCCCCCCTCATGGAACCCCCCTATCATATTCCCCTTTGATTCACAGATCCCGTCCTCGAAGGCGCTATTCACAACTACGCGTGCAGCGAAGGCGCTTTAAGCCTCTTATTGTCACGATAATTTTTGTTGTCATCCTTTATTCATTCGGATCGTGGGTTATGGGGCTCTTTGGCGTAGGAAACCGCGTACAAACTGTGGCTGCCGTGCTGGCAGTTGAGCCAAATAACAGAGGACCGGTTAGTGTCTCACTCGAGGGAGGGGAGATGAAGCGGGCAGAGACAGGACTTAGATTATATCCGGGTGACAGTGTAGTTACTTCGGTCAACGCATATGCACGCATAGATCTTTTTGATGGAACTAGAATAAGGCTGGATGAAGAAAGTCACGTCTCTATTGGAGAGAGCAGATCCGGTGAAGAGAAGTCATCACTACGTGTAGATCTTAAAGAAGGAACACTGTGGATCGCGACTCCGACGCAGAAGATGTATTCGGGAAGTATTGTGCGAACAGTTGGAACTCCACGGATGAAGGTGGACTTTCCAACGAAGGCCGAAGCCGTAATGTCGCGATGGTCAATCACAGTATTTTCTGCAGATGGATTGGGAGTCACTCTGGATTATCCAGCACTTAGTAAGTCGATCATGATTGGAGAAGGTCAGCAATACACACTGCCTGCAAGTGAAGACGTAGGACCGGATCCTTACGAGTACAGATCTCCGCTTGATCCTTCCGTTCTTCTTTCATCGTTTGTGGAAGAAAGCCGCAAAAAAGTTGTAGAGGAAAAATTGATTCCTCCTGCTGCCGATGATGATATTGAACCGACAGACGAGGTAGCCCTCATGGTAGACCAGCCTGAGGATGGGATAACTGTAATGAGTGCGACCATTGATGTGAGCGGCCGAATCGGGAAAGACGTTGAACAGGTTCGTGTGAATGGATATCAGGCGATTGTAAACAGTGAGAAAAGGACTTTCACACAGGAACTGGCACTACCAGATGAAGATGAAGTTTCAATTTTGATTGAAGCCGTGGATGAGAATGGGAATGTACTCTCAGAAATAAGACGTACTCTCACTCGTGACCGCGAACCTCCCGAGCCTCCGACTATTACTTTCCCAGCAAAAGCAGGCCAGACCTACCAGACAACATCCACACAGCTGGAGATAACCGGAACAGCTCCGGCAGGAGCCATCGGGATCTCAGTAAATGATTACCGCTTGCAGCTCTTTAAGCCGGGTGACGATAAGTGGAGTTACATCGCAAACGTAAACTTCGGGAACTACCTCTTTGGTGAGAACAAATTCGAAGTGTTTGCGATCAATAGAGGTGGGTATAAGAGTGATACTGCTGTCTTGAAAGTAGTTCTTGTTGAGGAGGGGGAGGAGAAGGTTATTGATTTCGGTGAGCCTGATGAAGAGTCAGAGGATGCAGAAGAGGCAAAAGAACCGAGAGAACCAACTGCTGGGGAATTGCCGGATAACGATCCGCTGATGAAAGGTTCGCTGAAAGTGATCTCACCAAACGGCGGCGTAGATCTTGAGACTAACGAGAAAGAATTTCTGATTGAAGGAAAGACTTCGGCAAATACAGACAGCCTTTGGGTAAACGGCTACCGTCTGCGCCTTTACGAAGCTGGAAAAGAAAGCTGGAACTACATTGCAAGCACAGAGCTTGGAACTCTAAAGCGCGGAAGGAATATATATCACATTGTTGCTCGCGACGCAGATTATCAGATCCTAGATATTCTGGACTACGTAGTGACGTTTAAGCCGGGAAGAAATTAAGGGAAAAGGGAAATGGTGGAGGGGAAAAGGGGTCTTTATTATCCTTCCACCTTTTCCCTTTTCCCATTTCCCTAATAATTTACTCCAATAGAT
>CAYUBO010000021.1:0-12136 GCA_964443095.1 uncultured Candidatus Peribacteria bacterium
AAGCTCATGCATTGTGAGACCTACAACACCGCACAGAATTCCGTAGATAATCAGTAGACTGGCCTGTTGCAAAACAGTCTGAACTTCGATGCTAGTATCTATCATCAGGTCAATTGCAGTCTTGTAGAAGAAAGGCTGTATTAGGCCGACTACAATATTTCCCAGCATCAGAAAGACCATGAAACTAAGCAACCAGATATGGCGCTTGGCATAGATCCAGACGAAGCGGGCAACGTCGATGTGTGAAGCAGTCTTCATAATGTAAATGTATAAACGAGTGGGGAAGGTGTTTGTTGCAAAAAAACACGAGTTTTAAAAAAGCAAGCTGAATAAAAAAAGTGTTCAAACTTTTCTCCTTAGCAAAGGTAAACAGTCTCTATTCTTCTTCTTTTGCCTCCGGTGCGCCTGCTTCCGCTCCACCCATTGCTTCCAGTGCCTTGCTTAAGCGCTCAGATTTTTCCTGTGGCTTATCTTCTTCCGGGTCTTCCGGTGGTGGGGCAGCTTCTTCCTTTGCAATCTTTTTTGCTTTTGATTTCTTCTTTGGTCTTAAGAAGAAGAGTCCTGCGCCGCCTCCAATAACAGCGGCACCTGCAACAATCATTGTAGATCCGCTTACCATTCCTCCAATCATACCTCCTCCGCCTGCCGCCGGTTTTGCAGGTGCTTCATCTTGTCCTTCTTCAGGAACTTCCTCTGCACCCTTTGCATCTTCTGACTCTTCTGCGCCTTCTGTAATTTCTGCATCTTCAGTTCCTTCCGTATCTCCTTCTACATCATCCGCTGTATCATCTCCTTCCATCCCTATGTCTTCACCCGGAACAGGTATTTCAACATCTGGTGCTTCAGTTCCATTTGTTCCATATGATTTGAATTCATCTTCGCTTATGCGTTTCACCTCTTCGCCACCTCTGTACAGTATTCTCTCACTCAGCGGATCCGTGATTTGTGCCAGAATGCCCGCATCAGCTACAGAGAAGAATGTGACTGTTAGAACAGCAAATGAGATTGAAAGGCCAGCGAGACGAAAAGTAGAGGTCATGCTATGTTTCCCTTGCGGCCGGTAAGAACGTTAAATGTATTTTCTCGTGCAGATTGGAATATCCTCTGAATGTTTTTAAGTGGCCTCTGTATTATGAATTCAATAGGATTTCTTATTGCAGATGCTGCTAGCTGTACTCCTCCAAAAACTGGAAGAGTAACTAAAGATGTTGGTAGTCCAATTACTGCTTTCACGACATCTCCAACTTGTTCTCTTACATGCCCCGAGATGCTATTGATTGTGTTGTCCTTATCTTTATCAGCACCCTCAAGAGCCTTTGATTCTTTGAATAGCTTTGGAACACCTGTAATTAGTTTAAAGGGTGCTTTTAGTAGACGTTCAATGGGATTTTTGAATGCCATGTTTGTTTGTATTTGTAGGTCTAATTATAATACCATAATACGGTAAAAAGAGCAATGTCAGGATTTATGTCCGAATGCAATAGGAAGCTCAAATTCCGGTGTTTCTGGATACGGAGTGTAACAAAAAAGGGCCATCTACGTTTCTAAGATGACCCAGTAAAAACACGATTATTTTGCAGTTTCTTCGACTCGTCGCTCACGGATGACGTTCACTTTAATGACACCAGGGTAGGTGAGTTCGTCCTCAATCTTCTGGCTGATGTCCTTTGCTAGTTTCTGTTGCATGAGGTCATCCACCTTTTGCGTATCCACGTAGATCCTAATTTCACGGCCTGCGGAAATTGCAAATGCCCGCTGGACACCTTCGAAACTCTTCGCGACTTCTTCCAGTTCTTTAAGTCTCTTAATGTACGCCTCAACTGATTCACGTCTCGCACCGGGGCGCGCTCCGGAGATTGCATCTGCGGCTGCAACTACAAATGCTTCGGGCGTCTCTATAGGGATGTCTTCGTGGTGAGATGCAATGCAATGCAGGACACGGTCATCAACCTTAAATTTCTTACAGATCTCTACTCCAATATCTACATGTGTTCCTGCAACCTCGTGGTCTAGAGCTTTTCCTATGTCATGTAGTAAACAACCTTGTACAACAATACTCGCATCAGCACCCACTTCTTCCGCGAGCATTCTACCAATGTGGGCCATTTCAACAGAGTGTTTCAGAATGTTCTGTCCGTAACTTGTTCGGAATCTCAGGCGCCCAATTATCTTAAGAAGATCCTGTGGATATCCTGTTATTCCAAGATCACTAATTGCACGCTTTCCAAACTCAAGCATCATCTTTCCTACTTCCTGTTTCATTTTCTCAACAACTTCTTCAATTCGTGCCGGTTGGATTCTTCCATCCTTAATCAGTTTTTCCATTGAGAGCTTAGCTACATATCTTCTTGCAAGATCATAACCGGAAATAACAATTGCTCCGGGAGTGTCATCAATAATGATATCCACACCTGTGGCCTGTTCAAATGAAATGATGTTTCGTCCTTCCTTTCCAATGATCTTTCCTTTTACATCGTCAGAAGGAAGCTGAACGATTGTTGCGGTGGATTCAGTTGCAACTTCAGATGCATACCTCTGCATTGCCTCTGCCAGAAGATTCTTTGCGTCGTCTTCGTATTCTTCCTTAAGTCTTTCTTTTAGAAGCTTCACCTCATTTGCGTAGTGGTCAGAAAACTCGACTTCCAGCTCATGCCAGAGTTGCTTCTTAGCTTCTTCTTCGCTCAAGCGTGCAACTTGCTCCAGTGCCTCTCTGTGCTTGCTGCTTGCCTCAGAAAGCTCTGCTTTCATATCATCAATGTTTTTCTTCTGCTCTTCAATGTGTTCACGCTGCCTTTCAATTTCGCGCACCTTTTCATCAAGTGACTTTTCTTTCTCTTCTATTCTTCCTTGATCTTTTTCGAGCTTCGATTGAATTTCATTGGCAGAGATTTTGGCTTCGCTGATTATTTCTTTTGCAGTTGCGCGTGCCTCAGATTCAGCTGCTTTTACTTTTGCTTCAGCGTCTCGCAACTTGTTCAAAGCTCCCTGGAGCTTTCGTTCTTTGTCATTTATCTCAGCCTGAAGGCTACTGCTGATTCTTTTTCCTTTACTAAACCAGAACCAACCTGAAAGTAGTCCAAGCATTAACCCTGCAAGCAGGGCGAGAAACACGATGGTGAATTCCATAATTCATTGGGGCAGAAGGTAAGTATGCTCCTGCCACTCTCGATTCTAAGAGGTGCTTTCCTTTCGTATCAGCCGATAAAATCCGATAAATTTCATGAGTTAATTTCAAGATAGGAAGGTCTTTTCAAGAGTGGTCAGAAAGATTAATTGCGTGTAAGGGAAGTAGATAAACTTCTTTCTTATAATAGCCGATTTCAATTACGGTGACCATAAAAGGCTTTTTCTTTTTATAAAGACGTTCTGACGGAGTTAAGCGGAAAATTGGAGGTTGACGGAATTATAAAAAGAGGCCAAGGATCCCTAAGAGGCCTAAGAGTCCTAGGAGTGTTCTGTTTAGGATGGGAACTGATTATTTGGCTGCTAAATCATCAATTCATGAGTCGTTTATGAGCTGATTCGGATCGGATCTTATCTTCCAGGATTGATCATGATTGGATGGGGGATTGTGAAACCATTATTGATCGCAATTGGCATATTTTTCTGGTGCATCCCGATGCAGGTGCGTGCATGCGCGGTAATCAGTGAGGTGATGTGGGCGGGGAGTGACGTAAGCACTGCAGATGAATGGCTAGAAATAGTTGCGATTTCTTCGTGCAATCTTTCTGACTGGTCAATTTTAAGTCGCAAAAGCAGTGGTGACTCTGTAATGGTAATGTTTGAAGGTGGAACAATCCTAAGTACTGGATCAATCTTACTAATCTCAAATTATTCTGAACCTAAATCAAGATTATCTGTTGAAGCTGACATTGTTACGAGTGTGGTGTCACTTCCAAACTCAAAACTCTTTCTCCAGTTGCTTGATGGAAGTGGCACTGTGATCGATACAGTTGATGATGGAGTGGGAGCTCCGTTTGCAGGAGGAAAATCACCCAGAGCAAGTATGGAGAGAGCAGACCTTTTTGCTTCAGGATCAGACAAGTCCAATTGGAGAGATGCGGAGGAATCTATCAATTTTGATGAAGGAGAGGAGATTTATGGGACACCGGGAGTGATCTTTAATCAAGAGTCATCCGACTCCGCTTCTGACGGAGCTTCGCCGGACAAGGAAGATGCAGAAGAGTCAGAAGAGTCAGAGGAAGAAGTTGGATCTGGAACAGTGATTGTTGAGGAAGTAATTCCAAATGTGATGATCACGGAAGTGATGGCGAATCCGGTTGGGAAGGATGACGAAGAGTGGGTAGAGATTGCAAACTTTGATGAAAGAGAAATTATGCTTGATGGTTTGTCACTTGATACAGGAACAGGATCCAAAAGATATAGTTTTTCCGGAGTTGTATTGGGAGCAAAAAGTGTCAGATCTTTTTCGAAAAATGAAACAGGAATCTCGCTTCGAAACAAAGGTGGAGTCATCCGTTTGCTTAAAGATGAAACAATCATTGACAGTGTGAGTTTTCCGCAAGCAGACGAGGGAATCTCGTATGGAAGAGTAGGGGATTCATCTACTTTTCGCATGTACTGCATTTCAACAAAAGGATTATTCAATGCGATACTCAAACCGGATCTTGAGATCAATATTCAGTCCGGCGAACCATACGGAACTGAGAAGGCAACGATGAACCTGGAAGCAATTCTTGATGATGGAAAAGTATCACCGGATAGGTGTCATTGGAATTTTGGTGATGGCAATACGAGTGGAAAATGCAATCCGCCTTCCCACACGTTTCGCAAAGTAGGGAGTTATCTGATTGAACTTGTTGCAGAGACGAAGTGCGGAGATGAGATGAGAAAGAGTTTGGTTGTGGAGGTGTATGAGGATGAGAGAAAAAAGGAGGCCAAAGAGTCCGAAGAGGCCAAGGAGGCCAATGAAAAGGATCCCAAGGATCCCTATGATCCCGAGGAGAGTGAATCTTCATCAAGTAAGGAATCATCATCAAGATCATCTTCATCATCTTTGTCAGTTAGATCAGAATCGGTTCCTTCAAGTAGGCCAAGGGATTATGTTGTACTTCAGCCAATCAAATTGCGTTACAAACACATTGAACCTGAGCTCAGCTCATCAGGTAGTGAAATTCCATCAATATATTCTGCACTTGAAGAGCAAATAACTTCAATTGAAGGGCAAAATGATCGTGTTTCTGATCCTGCAGCTAAGAACTCGCCAACCAAAACAGAGCTGTTTCTGATTGGCATCCTCACATTATCAACTATAAAGAAATGGATTATGTGAATGGTTATTGGCTTAAATAAGCGAAAAAGTCTTGATTGACAAAGATATAGTTATAGAGGGTGGTGATCCTTGAGTAAAATTGCATTTTCATGTAAAATATTAAGATTTATTGCAAATACAAATAAACCGCTTAAATGATAAAACTAGTATCACCAACAGGCGATTCAGATGAGACAGAAGAAGTGAGGGTTGGATCAGATGGCTTGGAGGTAGCAGAGAGCTCCGGCACGGAAGCTCGGGAGGGTTCTGAGTCTTTGCAGCAGTGGAATAAAGCTCTTGATGAAAATGATAAAGGATTGATGGGAGTAGAATTAAAGAGCAGAAGAGAGGTGATTATCAGTGAGTTTGCAGAAAGCGGAAGAACACCAATGGAATCTCATTTGTATGCCAAGAGGTTCACTGCCATTTCAACAAATACAAGTGGAGATTTTGATCTTCCGGATAACATGGGCCTTATTCGTCATACGGAGGAATACATAGAACTTGATGAGAATGTTCGTGATCTCATAAACGAATACATGAGGGCTCTCATGCAGCTTCAGGATCGTCTTGATGGAATAAAAGACATGGAAGGAACCGATGCTGAGTACCAAATGCAAAATAATAATCTCACGCAGGCACGTGGGATTCTCAAAGAGGTACTGGTACTTCGTCAGCTCCCACCACGATCATCTCTTCGCAGAAGTCATATAGCGAAGATGAAAAAGGACATCACAGATGCAGTTTCCAAGAGAGTCCATGAAGGTAATCTTCTAGCAGGGGAACCTGAAGTTCTCAATTGGTTCCGCAATGACATTGAGAGGCATACAAATATAGTTGCACAGCAACAGGGGTATGCGAGGTTTGCTCAGAAGCTGATGGATATGATTCGTAGGAAGCTTACAGGAGTGGAAGACAGGCTTAGTAAAGCAAATGAAGAACTTGATGGGATTAATGACGAGCTTGGTAAGATTGATCAGCAGATAAGGCATCAGTTGATAGAACAGCGCCCGGCAACAATTGCATGGCAGCGTGCTTTTGCAGGCTGGAATGTAGATTGGCTGATAAAGAAATCAACGGTTAACGGACGAATCGACTATCGTCGTTTGGAGCTCTACATTCAGATTCTCTCAGGGAAGAAGATTACTCTTAACGGAACCCTTAGAGATGAAGCTCTCAAGCAAGAAGTCGGAAAGTATCTGTTGGATAATCCGACACTGCATGCGCTCAGGCATTCTCAAGATGAGCCTGAACATGTTGCAAACATCGCATCTGAGTTGGGCTTACCTTCGGAAGTACTTAGAATTCTAGGAAGGATTCCGGATAACCCAACGCCAAGAGACATAAATACTGCCTTGGGTGAAGCGTTTAAAGTTCTCTTCAAAGACGGAAACATAGACAGAGACAGAGTTGTGAGCCTCGGACAACTCTTCGGGTTCACTCTCGAAGAACTGGAGGAACGCTATGATCGCTTCACTAGTGGTCTTGTTGAGAAGGGGGATGCTGATGCAATACGAAATGAATTAAGCAAGTTACAGCTAGATAATGATTTCATTACGAAACTTGCTCATTACAGAAATATCACACAGAAGGAGCACAAGAAAGCGAACCGTGATGTGCTTCTCTCAAGTTACATTGGTGTGGATGATCGCAGCGGAGCGAATCACGATACTTTTGAAAGGGTATTTGATGAAGGTGAACCTACAATTGAAGGAATTATCCTCACGCTCATAAACAGGACGAGTAATGCTAATGAACGCCAGTTTGTTCTTGATGGTTTCTTCAAAGAAGTTCCTTCAGAGACAAAAATGCGACTCATTGGCCACACGGAGAGTGGCGCATCTACTAAACTAAAGTATCCAAGCCTGCAGAAAGAAGTACTCTTTGATCTCTTTAAGGGCACAGCTAGTTTGAATGCTGCTCACGTTGCTAAGTTACGGGAAGTAACAACTGCAATGGATCTCGTTGATGAGGCAGACAAACTTCTCGATGAAGCGGTCAACGAGGGGGTTTTGATAAATGAAAAACTAATGCTGCAGATCATTACGGATTTCCCTGATACAGCAATGCGTCTCTCGGAGCGCAGTGATGCCAATGGAAAGACGTATATAGATCTGGAAGCACTGGCAACAATCATCATTGCGGTAACACGTGGAAGTAAGTCGAAAGGCCAGATTCTCAATGAGCTAATAAAGGCTGTTGGTACTGCAAAACCATCTGCGGAATCCAGTGAAGTACGAGAGAAGATAGCGGCTCAGCTTGGAGAGGTAGATGAAACAGTTTTCTTAAACTTCGAAAGGATTCTAAACATTGAGAGGAAGCCTGAGCTATACAACCAAGCTGATGGAATTGTAGCGAAGCTGAATGCTATGCAGTACATAGATGAGAACGGTGATCCACATCCGTTACTCGAAAAGATGACCGGTCCTATGATGGTGACAAATCGCGAATGGAGAAGGGATCTTGCCGCGTTTATTCTTGTATTGGATGATCCTTCTACTGCACGTGGAGCAGTGAACTTCGAGCTTATTCGAAGACTTGTCTACGATCCGGAAGCAAAGATTGTAAACGAAGAGCGCTTACGAAAACTTCTTGCTCTTGTCTATGGTGAAAAGATTCCTGAAGTCAGGATTCAGGAATTTGTTGATCTAGTTAAGGGTAGAGATGGTGATAGGGAAGGACAGGATGTAGATCAGGCTCTTTTGAGAATAAGTATTGGTATTGCAGGAAACTGGGAACCTAAGTGGAAGAAAGCAATGCAAGAGCTGAGAATAGAGTCTGCTGCAATTGGAGATCCAAATCCGACTAAAACAGAGAAGGACAATAGAGAACTTGTGAAAAATGTTCTCAGCAAAATGAATGAGGCAAATAACATTGAGGATATTGATGACGAGAATAAGTTTGTTAAGTTTCTTACCATCCTTCGGTTTGATCTTAAGGCCGATGGTGGAAAGACTCTTTATGATGCAATACATGGTTATCTTGTTGGATGGGATGATCCAATTGGCCAAGCGCATATAAATAAGCTTAAAGAGATGAGCGATAAGGTGAATGAAATACCGGATCTTAAGGGGCAACTTGGAAACATGGGTAGGGGACTTCTCGATCGCTTTAAGAGACTGTGGGATCTTGGATACGGTAAGAGAGGAGACATAAAAACAGGTCGTTACGGAGAGTTATTTGTAAATGTATTCACACGAAATCGAAAATTACAAGGACTCCTTGCAAAGAGGAGAGAGCTTCGAAAGCGCAAGAAGGTGTTTGAAAAGACATTCGAATCATTCGATGATTTGGCTACACGACGTGGTCGTGTTGAGGAGAAGCACGGACGTATTTTTAAACTCGATCCAAATGATGAGCTTCACAGAATCAAGGTAGATCTTCTTGGCCGTGCAGATACCAAGAAGGTTGCACTCCTTGGTCGTGCACGCATACTCGAAATCCGTGCGGTACTGGAAGGAGTATCACAACGTGGAGATACGGAGAAACGTGCCACTTTCAGGAGTATTCCTTCTCCACGCACTCGCGAGCAGTTTGTATGGGTGGCGTGGTTCTACGGAGATGATATTGCTAAGAAACTTCTTCTTAACTACAAACCGGGATTTGATCCTGTTGAAGCTGCAAGACTTGAGAATGGAGAAGTGTCACCAAGTGTAAGCTTTGAAGATTACTGGGCGAGACTTGAGATGATGGGTGAGAACCCACAAGAACGCTTCCAGCGGCAGACAGGCATTAAGTTTGCTGAGCCTGCACGAGCGTACGAGAAGCTTACCGACAAAGAATTTTGTGAGGGCAAGTACAAGTGTACCGGTCCATTAATGCATCACGAAGTCTGGGGAACTGGGTATTGGATACGACAAATTCAGGAATATCGAAGCGATATCATTGATGCTAAAAATGATTTAGCAAAAGATCCTAATAATAAACATGCCAACGATAGGCTTACTAAATCGAGTGGAGAGCTTGAAACACTCCTTTGTATCATTAAAGATACGCTATTAGTAGATGACAAGTGTCCAACAGATACAGTTGCATTAAGGAAAGCAAAGGAAGCCAACAACAAAGCTGTAGAGATATTCATTAAGCGTCTCCGAATGGGAGATATGAATTCTCTGCGACAGTTGGGTGAGTATGCAGAGCTAATCCAAAAGTATGAGAAACATCGTGAATTCACTCATGAAGTATTGGATGGAGGTCCAAAGGTCCCTCAGGTTACAGACACTGTAAAGAGATATGTGGGGACTGCTTTCAGTATGACATTTGGAAGCAATAGCAGTTGGGAGGAGCGAGCAATGGGAGGTGCGATGCTTGCAACCGCTGCAATCATTCTTCGAAATATGGTTAAGAAGGGATGGAAAGGTGCAAATACTGCAGAGCGTATGGCAATGGTGTTCGGAGGACTTGTGCTTGTGGATGTAATAACAGAAAAGGTTGAAGGAAAGCCTTTGATCTCCGGTCTTCTTGGAGGATCAATGGAGAGCAAAGAGGCAATAGATAGCAATGCCGGATACATGAAGAGAATGATGAAGATTGAGAATGGTTCTCATGAGCAGGATGCTCTTGCGATAATGAGTGACCCAAATATAGATATCCGTCAGTGGTATGACTGGTACAAGAGGAGCAAGGTAAATATTGATGAAGATCCTCCGACGGGAGTAAGGCTTACTAAAATTAAGCACGTACGAAAAGCTGCAAAGAGGAAGAACCTCTCCAGCACTCAGTACAGAAAGAAGGTATTGCAAGATACATTTGAGAGGTTCCTGAATTACTACGCTGAATTCCATGGTGAAGAGCCAAGCCCACAACTTGGTTACAAGATGATAAAGGAAAGATTCATAGATATGGGAAGCTACAGGTTTGGGACTACGGGAGAATGCATGTGTCGTTGTGAGAAGGTAACCCTTCCGATGATTGTTGGAACTATGAGTCCAACAAACAAGATATTGCAGGGAATGGCAGCAGATCGCACATGGCTGGAAATGATTGGAACTGCTGCAGGAATGACTGCAGATAAAGTTAAGGAACTTATAGAAGCTGGTTGGGATCTTGGAGAGATCCTTGCTGTAGACAAGGCTCCGGAAGCATTGCGAACAGTTAAGGACAAGGTGTACAAGTTGAAGATAAAGACAAAGGAAGATCTTGTTCCTTACTTCCAGGAGATGTGGGAGGAAGCCAAGTTCGAAGTTACAGAAGACACTATCGCATTCCTAGAGACAGTTATCAAAGCAACTCGCGACATTGGTGTTGGTATCTACTACTCCACACCGGGGGTAATCGAATTTATGTGGGATACAGGTGAAACTGTTACAGAGTACACATTGGAAACAATGGTAAGGTTGTGGGGTTATATAAAGGACACTCAGGGAGTTGGCCCAATTGCTCGTGGAATTGAAAAATTCTTCAGAAGAGTTACAGGGTTCGGTCCTGAGTACTGGCTGAGGAAAGATAAAGGATTCGAAGTTGCAGCTCTCTACATGCCAACTCCATGGTTTAGGAGGCTGGAGGGAACACTTACAGACAGAAGAATTGAAAATAAGCCGAAAGAAGATGAAGTATTTACAATGCTTGTTAGTACTGCCAAGTACATGATTCCGGGAGGCCAATTGCAGAATGGAGATTCTATAGATGATATTGGAGACCTTCTCTACATTCCGGCAGCGGACAGACAAGCAGTGTTTGAAATGACGAAACGAAAGATCTACTCAATGCTGCTTGCACAGAGGATCTACGACATTTGGGATGTTCATAGAAGTGGTTTGCCGGAAGATGCTGAAGCGAGAGCAGATACACTCAGAAATCAGCAGCAGGAACCGGTCTATGTTGAATGGGGTAATATGTCCATTGGTCCGGATGGAGAAATAGTGCTTGCAGGTGACGCAAACAAAGATCTGCAGACATTGGTAAGAATGATTGATGAGGGATACCACACAGATGCAACACAAAACCTTCATTCAATCGGTCGCACGCTTCCTGAATTCTGGGATAAGTATGCGCAAGAGTATCACCCGAGTATGCTCGGAACACCCGCAGCATTCCTTGGTTGGCTCACGGGATGGATGTACAAAGGAAGCTGGGATTACCACAAGAACAATGTTGAGGAAGTACGCAGATTTATGGAAAAAACGAGGAGGGAGAACAACTGGACACCACAAGAGTTCAGGGAGTATGAGGCGTACATGATGACTGTCCTTACAAACTCAACTCTAGAACTTCCATTCAGAGGACAGCCTGAAATTGATGCGAAGGAGCCAACAATCAATTACAGCATAGAAGATGCACAGAACCTCATGTATCACCTGCGTGAAACAAGAATTCAGTACCCGAAGAAGGATAGTCTGAGTGAACAGATTGTCGCTAACTTCAACACACGAAGGGATACGGAACCGGAAACCGGTCGCCCCGATATTCTAAAAGACTTCCTGAACAATGAAGAAATGTTGACAGTTGTTCGAGGAGAAGAAGTCCTTGAGCCAAATGTCGAAGGGCTTTCCACTGAGCCAACTATGATTCTATCAGGCGGGCAAGAAATTAAGATTACTGCAGATAGAACAGTCTCAGTTCCGACTGGTGAAAGGCTTTATTTGATGACAGGGAAGGATTATGTGAATGTGACGGATACGAATGGAAATACTCAATCCATAAAACCGGGAACCAGAATTACAATCCTCCGTACAGCTGCAACTCCTCCTGCAACTACAGATATAATTACTATAACGACATCTAATGGGCGTACTATTAGTCTGCAAGTGGATGGAACAACAGGAGAGGCGAAGATTGAGGTGGGAACTGTTACGCTTACTCTCAGTCCGGAAGGCTTGAGTGTAGTGCCACTAGGCGGTGATTATATTGCATTCAATCCTAGTA
>CAYUBO010000022.1:0-11733 GCA_964443095.1 uncultured Candidatus Peribacteria bacterium
TGATCTTTGCAAAACTCACTGGTCTTCTCAAATCCCTGATCAAGGTATACGGCTCCGATTAGAGCTTCCAGAGAATTCGCCAAAGTGGATTCCTTCTCACGCCCTCCGCTCGCCTCCTCCCCCTTACTCATATACAGATACCCTCCAAGCTTAAGCTCACTGGATACTTTCGCGAGATTCTCTCCCTGTACCAAAGCAGAACGCCAGTTGGTAAGTTCTCCTTCTGTTTTCTCCTCAAAATCGAACAGATACTCAGTAGCAACAAGCTCAAGAACAGCATCTCCTAAAAACTCCAAACGCTCGTTGTGCCCACGTACACGACTCTCTCTGACTGCACTACGATGCGTCAGGGCCTGAGCAAGCAGCTCTTTATTTTTGAATGTAATGCCAATCTCTTTTTCAAGAAGAACAAACGACTGTGGTTTAGCCATGATCCAAGTGTATGTGATTAGGAAGCATGATGAAACCCCATGTATAAGCTGTTATCTTTCAGCTTTTAGAAAGATATTTACTTCAAGTAGCAGGACTTCTAAAAGCTACCAGCTAGAAGCTAAAAGCTGCACGAATCCAATCATCACTTCATCTCATCTCGATGTTCAATAGCATTGAGTACTCCATTTACAAACTTGCCACTCTCCTCATTTCCGTACTCTTTAGCTATTTCTATTGCCTCATTCATTACGACTGCAGGTGGCGCATCTTCAGCAAATATTAATTCATAAATACCGAAGAGAAGTACACAACGTGATATCGGATCCATACGATCAAAGCTCCATTCAGGAGCATACTTTTCTGCGATTCCTTTTATCTCATCTTCATTCACGAGTACCCCTTCCAGCAATTCTTCTGCAAATTCTCTGTCGATCTCTCCCAGCTCATTTGCATTACATGAAAGTGATTCAATTGGATCAGTGTCATCCCTCCTTTCAACTTCAAATAAAGTCTGCATGACTGCAATCCGAGAGAGATGACGTCGTCGTGCCATAATGATTGGGGAATAGGGAATGGGGAATAGGACTAAGGGCAGAGAAAGAGTACTGAAACACCATACGAGACACAATCCAAAGTCCCAAGTCCTAACACCTAAGTCCTTGGTTTTCCTACGCCTTAATCCTTGTGATGCCCTTCAGCGCCTTCTTACCCTCATCCTTAGGACCTGCTTTTACTGCGTAAGGTGAGTTTGATCGATTTCTAAGCTTGCGGATTTGCTTCCCAACATACGTCGCATGCTGAGACCTCCCTTTGCTTTTTGCTCGCCGTTTCTTTGGTGTGGGACGCTTTGCCATAAGTTCGCTGAGGTTAAAGAAAAGGCCTTGAGAAGTAAAGTAAAAAACCTTCCTTAAGTTCTTCTATCTCCTGTCTCCGTAGAGAATAAGCATGAATCTCAGGATGTATAGGAAGAGGTTGAATATATCCAGATATAGACTCAAAGCAAGAAGAAACGGGCTTGCTCCCATGCGTCCCATGGCACGGATCCTCTGCACATCGTAGGCAGTGAATCCCGCAAAAACTATAACTCCACCGGCAGAGACAAGAACTTCCATCTGAGTGCTTCTCATGGCCGGAACAAAGAATTGAAGAAGTCCGATTCCGATAAGTCCTATCAGAGCAAAGAAGAGGGCTCTCCCCATAACAGATAGATTCCATTTAGTTGTCAGAGCAAATACTGCAGCTGCAGCTGCCATGAAGAAAGTAGCTGAAAGTGCGTTGAGAAGAATAGATGCTCCATTTGCGTATCCTGTAAGAACAGTCATCAGAAGTGGTGTGATGGTAATACCACTGCAGATGGGGAACGCAGCAAACAGGAGATAATTTAACGGTACCTGACGCTGCCAAAGTCTGGCTGTGAAGATGATAACGAGCTCCAAAATGATAAGAGCGAATATCACACCTGATCCAAGGAGCGTAGGTGCAAACATCATTCCAATGTACGTGCCTACAACAGTAAGTCCCATTGCAAATGCAAAGAGCCCGTAGACTTGGGCTTCTGTAGATTTGCTGAGGGCAATTGGCTGGCTTCGTGCGGGAGAAAAGGTTTCCATGAGGGGATACTAGCAGAAAAATGATCCCTAGGATCCCTAGGATCCCGATGATCCCTAGGAAATATTTAGCTCCAGAAAGCCAGATTGGCCTTAAACGCCATTTTCTGCTAAAATATTATGAAATATGAAAAAAATAATACTCACAAAAATCGCTCCGTTGGCTCTCCTTTTTATTCCAGGAATTGCATATGCACAGCCAACAAGTTTGAACTATAGTCTGGTAAACACATGTGACTCCGGACTTGGGCTCTCATGTGCCGGAAATAACCTAGATCCACAATTCGCTGCCATAGCTACTACATTGATTTCGAGCTTTGGAGGAATCTTATTTGCCATGATGATCTTCTATGGATTCCGACTAGTAATTGCAGCAAGGGAAGATAACACAATTACAGAAACAAAAATGGCATTCGCACAGGCACTTATGGGAACGGCCCTTACAGGAGGTGCTGCTTTGATTGCAAACACATTTGCGGTGCAAGGGACACTTGTTGATGCATCTCAGGGAAACCTGGTGCTAAATAATGTTATTGGATTCCTGCGAGCCCTAGTACTTGCAGCAGTTATGTTTAACCTTGTTATTCAGGGATATCGCCTTATCACTGCACAAGACGAGAGTGGAGTACAAAAAGGCAGAAAGAAGATTCTACATGCAGCAGTCGGTGCAGGTATTGTGCTTCTGGTAGATAGAATGATTGCAGCAGTTACAGGTGGAGGTGTTGGAGTCGTATCAGTGGAACTCGCTGGTATTGCCCGGTTCCTGTTAACCATCTTCGGTGCATTAGCTGTCATTGGAATCCTCGCAGCCGGTGTAATGCTTATTGTATCTGTCGATGAATCCCTGAAAGACAAGGCAAAGAAACTAGTTATTGCATGTATGATTGCATTGGTTATTGTTATCGCCTCTTACGGAATAATCGATACATTCGCAATTTCAATATGATAGTAGGAATCTCCAAATACGTTCTATCTAAAATAGTAACTCCGTGCCTTGCGCAGGATCCTATTAGAGATTCTATTAATGCAGTTGGAGGAACACTCTCTTCCACTGCTACAGCTACAGGATTTGGTGGAATGGCACAGACAATCGCAAATGCATTCCTACCATTCTTGAACTTCATCGCTGCTCTTGTAATTGTAATAACAGGACTAATACTCATTACATCTGATGATGAGGATCAATTGAATAAGTCACGAAGAGTGCTTCTTGCAACTATTGCTGGAGTAATGCTTGTAAACGTAGTGGTCCTCGGACTTCTGCACGGTGGATTTATTACAGGTATGACACCCGGTGGAGGAGCTGCAGGTGCAACTATGATAAGCACAGAGATAGCAGGACTTATACGATATATTACAACGCCTGCTGCTGTCGTAGCTGTACTTGTAATAATCATAAGCGGATTAAAGTGCATAATGGCATGGGGATCTGAGGAAGGAGTAACTCAACTAAAGAGGACTGTTTTCTCTGTTGTCGCTGGAATGATTGTAATAGTTGCCCATCTTTTGATTGGTGGATCATTCGTTACCGGTGACCCCACAAACTTGATTAATCTGATGGTGAGAGTAATAACGCGCGTGCTTCTATTCATGGGCCTTGCAGCTGTTGTTGTTATAGTGATTGCCGGTATTTACATGGTCGCGAACTATGGAAATCAGGACCTATACACAAAAGCAAGGAATCTAATCATTCGTGTACTCATTGGATTTGTTGTAATAGCTATGGCAGGAGCACTTGTACTTGTTGTGCTAAATGCGTAACCGTATCACACCCTCTCCTAACAGGAGCGACGTCGTGGGTTCGTATATATGTTGCACCGTTTTTTGCTGCGATCGCTGATGAGACGATTGTTCCAGGAAGTCTTTCTGATGGTGGAAGATTTTCCGGTCCTGCAAGGAATGATTTTCGCGATGGACTTATGAATATTGGTAGACCGATCTCTTTAAATCGCTCCAGTTCGCGGATGATCTGAAACGAGTACTGGGAATCTGATGAAACGAAGTGCCCCATGCCAGGATCGATGATAATACGGGATTGATCAATACCCGATGCTTTCGCCTCTTCGATCCTTTCCTGTAGAAAGCTGATGATATCCGCAATCACATCATCATATTGAATCTCATCGATCGTTGTGCGAGCCGAATCATCCTTACTGAACATCAACACGAGCTTCACATCACTTTCGGATAACACCTCGAACATCTTTGGATCTCCCCTTCCCGCTGTCACATCATTGATCATCACAACACCGGATTCGATTGCCCGAGCTGCAACTTCAGACTTATACGTATCGATTGATATTAATGCATCCGGATACTCCTGTTTGATTGATTTGATTATATCGATCGTACGGTTGATCTCTTCCTCAAGTGAGACATCCTTTGATCCTGGTCCTGATGACTCACCTCCAACTTCAATGATGTCTGCACCTTCCTCGATCATCTCCCCTGCCCTCTTCACAGCTTGAGCGACTTCATTCCATTTGCCACCATCAAAGTAAGAATCTGGTGTGACGTTTAAGACGCCGACAATTTGAAAGTCTTTTGGCATGGAATGAAATCATAGCAGGAATACTACAAAAGAATTATTTAACTCTATCAATTACCCTCCTAAACTTATACATAAAGCCTTCATGATCTCGCAAATACTCCGTATCACTTACACACAGAACAGTGCCACGAATCTTGCAACCTAATCTCGGTGTACGTAATGCCTGATCATCGCACAAATATTCTCCTCGATAATCTCTCCCATCAGTTAAATATGGAAGCTTGGTTGGATTCCATAGTGGTACCGGTTGTATATGAGATCGTTCTGCCTCACTCATTGCATCGTACCTACAGACAATGACCGATAATCCACCATTATCAATCTCCCAATCCCAAGGGTGAATTGGCCTTGCTTCATCAGATGGAGCGGGCCCAGCTATTCCATGTAATATATGCTCTAATACAGCACTATGAGATGCAAACCCTGTTGCCCTCCGAGGATTCAAAGGAACATCCGCTTGGTCATCCATCATGGTAAGCAGTGCATTCTTTGCCCGTAAATCTACACGCCTATCTGGTTCAGCAATTCCTCTTGGATCAACTATTTCCTCATCTCTCATAAACATGCCATATATTTCAGGGCGCACTTTATTAATCTCACCCATTGTTAGACATGAAATGTGTCCCCAAAACTTTTCTCGTAATTCATCTAATTCACGACCTCTTCCATGGACACTCTGATATGCCCTTAGAACCGGACTGTGGTACATCCCAAAATTTGAATCATGGAGACTGTTCTCATCTAGTAAATTAAATGCTGCGAGTAATTTATCCCTATCACCTGTTGCCTCTTCTGTAATAGGAGCATCTACAGAAAGATAATCTGCATTGGGCCCATCTGCCAATTTTTCCTGAATTATTTCTTCCAGTGTGTATGCAGGCGTGTGGTCCCCGCACACACCGTACCCTTTCCATCGAATATCTTCACCGTGAGGAAGCGTGCTGCCCTGCTTTCTCTTCTGAGCATTTAGCTCAGTCTGGAAGTGTCGTATAGCAATAAAAACATGAAAGAGATCTGGATACTTATCATAAATACGAAATGCTTCCTCAAGTGCAGTTAGAAAATCCATGTCATAGCGAGTGCTTCCTTGTACTGCAGAAACAACATCATCGATTTCGCCTGGCTCTCTCTCACGAAAACCAATCCTCTGCAATGATGATGGCACCCTTAATAAGGACATTGTTCGTAAGTAGAAATAAGAAGCTAATCTAAATTAATTAGATAGCATGTCAATTGAACAAATTTTTTATTCATCAAGTGTTGATAAATGCTTATACTAGCATTGAAAGTCTAGTTCATTACATATACATTCCCCTTCCTATGGGTAGAGGAAGTGTCATTAGTGCGGCAACAGAGTCTGCATTCAGGAGTCATCTAGATAATGATGCGGAGGCCATAAGAATGGATGCCACTTACAAGGCACAGGGATTCAGGGGCCGAGAAACTGTAGGAGTTACAGGTGACCTACCGTGCACCATACTTATCAATAGGTCTTCTGCTTTCAGAGTTTTGGATGTTTGTGATGAAAAAGGGCCTGTAATAACCGAGTGTAGGCCTGTAGCAATCTCAGGAAAAGAACTACAAAAGGAAGATGTACACGATCTTGACGTTCCTATTTTGGTACAAAGATTCGAACCAGGTCGCTCTTCTGCAATTATAGAGGAAATATCTGCAACGGTATCAATCACCCCATCAGCAATTGCAGCAGCCTTACCTAAGGATACAGAACTAGCAGTTGTGCAGGTTCTTGGAGCTTCACATGAAAATGTGCAACAGTCGGAAGGAGTGAAAACGGATACCAATGCTTAAATCTCAATATTCCACGCTTTCTCCATGTACTCCTCTATGCAGCGATGTGTATTAAAGAAGCCGAGAAGTGCAATTGCACGCTTCATGCGTCGTAGCCAGCGCACACGGTCATGATAGTAGTATTCTGGAACTACCTGATACTGGAGCTGTGTGTATATGTCTTCTGCATCCAAAACCTTGTGCTCTTCGTAATCTAGTGCCTTTGCTAGAGGACCTATTCTCCAACCGGATTCGGGATCCATCCCGTACCCCTCAATCCACCATCCATCAAGTGTAGAGAGATTCATAACTCCATTGAGGCAAGCTTTCATTCCCGATGTTCCGGATGCCTCATAGAGACGTGTTGGAGTATTGAGCCAGACATCTGCTCCGGAGATGAGGAGCTTTGCAAGATCTGGATTGTAGTTTTCAAGATACACAATATTCACGTAATCCTTCAGCTTCTGACCTCTCTGAATCATACGTTGTACAACGCCTTGTGAAAAAGGATCACTCGGGTGCGCATTTCCTGCGTGGATGATTTGTACTTTTCCCTGACATACTTCTTTGAGGCGTTGGAGATTAGTGTAGATGAGCTCCGGTCTCTTGTATGGAACCACACGACGTGCGCTTGCGATTGTAAGCTGATCGTAATCGAAACCTACGTTTGATCGGCTGTTTACTTCATCTATAAGTCGCTTCTTAGCTGCCTGATGTGCTTCCCATACTTCATCATCAGGAAGATCTTCTGTTGTTAAATCCGTAAGTTTCTTTGGATCTTTACGCCATCCCTTGCAGCGCTTATCTAAAACCTGACCCATCTCATCACTAATCCATGTTAGGTGATGAACTCCGTTTGTAATCGCATCAATTTCATCACGCCCAAACATCTTTTTGCTAACTTCTCCATGCACCTGTGACACTCCACATGTGTAACGACTCATATTCAACGCAAGTTCTGTCATCGAAAGCGCATCGCGCCCTGCAATCTCTCTGATATGCCACGGGAGGCTTTCCCCCATCACCTTATACGCCATATCGTAATCAAACACATCGTGCCCTGCTTTCACGGGCGTGTGTGTAGTGAATGCACAACTCTTTTTCACATCTTCATTCTTCCAATCACGTTCTCTAAGGAGTTCCAATGTGAGAAAGGCGGCATGCCCCTCATTCATATGGAATGTTTCAATGTCCTGATGGCCAAGTGCGCGCAATATTCTCACGCCTCCGATTCCAAGAACTGCCTCCTGCTTTAGCCGCATAAAGCCATCTCCACCATAAAGCTGGTTTGTGATTTCACGATCCTGTGGTTCGTTCTCCGGAAGATTCGTATCTAGGAAATATACCGGGATAGATCCTCCACTACTCTCAAGCTTGTACTCCCATGCTCCGATAGTTACTTCCCTGCCCTCAACTTTTACAGTGACCTTCTGCGGAAGCTTCTCCATGAAGTCGTTTGGATCCCAATCGATATCTTCATACGTTTGACTACCATCAATATTCAGATGCTGACGAAGATATCCGTGATCCCAACACAAAGTGACACACGCAACAGGCAGCCGCATGTCTGCACAGGAACGCATCAAGTCCGCTGCTAGCATTCCAAGTCCGCCGGCATACGTTGGCATATCACTCTGGAGACCAATCTCCATAGTGAAGTATGCGACTCTGATGTTATTTTTTTGTGACATTAATGTGCGTATCAACCTCTATTATAGCAAATTTCTGCCTTATTTGCCATTCTCCATGATGCATCCGGAGGCATTTGCCTTTAAGCTACCTCTAAATGACCACTTTAGATCCTCACATTTTTCGTGCCTACGACATACGTGGAAAGGTTGATGGGCAAATGACAGAGCAGGCAGCGTATCTAATAGGTAAGGGATTCGGATCAATTCTCAGAGATAGGTACGAAATAGAGCACCCGACAGTTGCTGTGGGTCGTGATGCACGAACACATAGTCCAAACCTTCAGGCAGAAGTTACCAAGGGCCTGATAAGTACTGGATGCAACGTTATAGATATTGGTGAAACTCCGAGTCCGATAAATTATTTTACTATTTGTGACAAGAAACTTGATGGAGGTATGCAAGTGACTGCCAGTCATAATCCGTCAGGAGACAATGGGCTTAAGCTGCAGATACGTGATGCAGAAGCATACAGCGGAGATGATATTCAGAAGCTACGGGAGAGGATTGAAGCAGAAGAATTTGTAACCGGAGATGGATCTATGAAAGTTTACGATGGAATTGATCCTTACCTGAAGCACGTAGAGAAGATGTTTAAGAAAGCGGGCAAAGGAATTAAAGTAGTTATTGATGCGGGGAACGGAATTGCAGGACCTGCATACACAGAAGCTCTGAAAAGGATTAAGTGTGATGTCTCTGAGCTGTATACAGATCCTGACGGAACATTCCCAAACCATACTGCCGATCCATCTAAGTGGGAAACTCTCAAAGATCTTCAGGAAAAAGTTAAGAATGAAAGAGCAGACATCGGCATTGCTTTTGATGGTGACGGTGACAGACTTGGGATCATCGATGAAACAGGATCAATTCGTACTGCAGATGAGACATTACTGCTACTTGCACAAGATCACCTACAGCGAAACCCGGGAAAGCCTATCGTATTCACCGTTAGCTGCTCTTCAACTCTAGATTCAGAAGTAACTAAATGGGGAGGAAAGCCGATTATGTGCGAAGTTGGGCATTCATTTGTGGAACATGAGATGCGAAAAGCAGGATCGCTTCTTGGCGGAGAGCAATCCGGACACTTCTTCTGTTTCGAAAACTATTACGGTTTTGATGACGCACTTGTTGCCGCATTGCATGTTATTCAAATAATGAAGAAATCCGGAAAACCACTCTCATCTCTCTTTGATGACTTTCCTAAGGTATATCCTGCGCCCGAAATTCGACCACGGTGCCCAGATGCTGAGAAGGAACGAATAGTTGAAGAAGTTACAAAACATTTTGAATCTCAGTATCCAGTTAACAAAATGGATGGCGTGCGCATTGATTTCGGAGATGGCGCATGGGGTGGAATTAGGAAAAGTAATACCTCACCAAAGCTTTCAATATGCCTTGAGGCACGTAGTCAAGAGAAGCTAAATGAGATAAAAGATCTAATTATTGATCATTTAAGAAATTATCCGGAAGTTGAGTTTTAGAGGCTATGAAGCGCTAAACACTAAAATTTAGTCACCAAGAGGGGCGACAAATTAAGTATTCTCTGGTAGACTAGATAGGACATGTGGCCATTTTGTCGTAGGAAACGGGAAATAAAAGGACACCGTATAGTCCGAAACGTGGTAACGGGTCTTATTATTGGTGGAGCAGTAGGATCAGTTATTGGAAAAACAATCCTAGAAAAAGAAGAACGCAAACGCGATGAAGAAGATGTCCTTCTTGAAGAAGAAAGGAAGGAATAACTCGTAATTAGTCATCGAGCTCTCCTACGAGATTCCTCTCGATGATTTCTCGCAACCTGCGAGGGTTCTTTGCCTGAGTTAACGCCCACATAAGTTTCGTGAGTGCACATTCATACGTCATGCTCTTTCCGGAGATGACTCCCAACTGCTCAAGGGTGATTTGCTTACGATAACGGTGAAGGTCGATCTTTCCCTGAAGCAACTGTGATGTAATTACAACTGCAATCCCCTCTTCTGAGGCACGTCGGAACCACGGGAATAGATTTTCATTAAACATTCCCGGACCATACGTTCGAAGAACCAAACCGCTTGGTTTACTATCTAAAATTGAATCTAGATACCTCGGATCAAGACCAGGGTGCAATGAAAGCAGAAGAACATTTGGATCAAATTCCGGCTTGCACTCAAGCGTGCGTTTGCGACGGACTATTCTCCACGGATGCAACTCCACTTCAACTCCAAACTTTGCAAGTGGAGGAAGTTTGGGACTATCAAACGTTTGCAAGATTGATTGATCTACCTTTTTCACACGTGTACCACGAAGAACATGAGGCCCAAGTGCAACTACAACTTCATCAATATATAGTTTTGCGGTTCTGATTGCGTAAATTAAATTCATACGACCATCACCTGCAAGATCATTGATTGGCATAAGCGCACCTGTTAATACAACCGGCTTACTTAATCCCTGAAGAGCGAAACTAAGAGCGGATGCCGTGTAACCCATTGTGTTGGTTCCATGCACAACCACAAATCCTTCGAATTTGTCGTAGACCTCTTCTATCTTTCTCGCAATCTCAACCCAGTGATTAGTGGTGATATCGGAAGATCCTACATTGCTCAATGAGAAAAACTCGAGCGATACTTCCCTCTGCAACTCAGGCAGGAACCTGTGTATCTCACTCAGTGATTCTATAGGCTCAATGCGTCCGGTCTTCTGATTGACCTTCATGCCGATCGAACCACCGACATAGAGCAGTGCTATTTTTGCTCGTGGCATGTATGAATTCTACGTACAGAAATGAGTTCTGCAAGTAATACCTGTCACATTTGTGTAAACTTTACTTTCCAAGGATAACTTTCGTAACCTCATCTATTGTCTCATCCAGCTTCCCTTCTTTGTTCACAATCTGATGATCACACAGATCAGCATACGTGAATTCCTTCTCCATACTCGCAATACGGCGCTTTAGCTCCTCTTCTTTGATAGGTGCACGCTCAGTGATGTGCTCTATGAGTTGCTCCTTACTCTCCGGAAGAATGAAAATTGTCTCTATTACATATGGAGCTTCCTCTCCCCTGAAATACTTGTGATTTGTTATATTATCGAAACCCTGAACATCCACTTCACGCACTACGATAGTGCCCTTCTCAATGTATGGAATAATCTCATCTACCAGAGTCCCGTATCTTGCACCACCATGTACTACAGCCCATTCGAGCATTTTTCCCTGTTCATCCAGATCATCAAACTCCTCCTCTGTAACAAAATGATATAGATCATCTCCTTCTCCTTTTCGCTTTGGACGTGTTGTAGCTGACCTAGGGAAGTGTAATTCAGGATTATTATCCTGCAGTTCCTGCAAGATAACACTCTTCCCTACACCACTCGGGCCAATGATGAGAACGAGTTTTCCGCTTGAAGACACTAGATTTTTTGAGGTGGATGGGCTGTATGGTAGCAAATCTGAGTATTGTTTCAATTCTATAAATATGGTACTATAGAGGGTTCGTTCTTTGCTCATCAACAAGCCAAAAAGTGGGGAGAAGGGAGGAGTGACGCCTTACAAGCGTTGGCGCTGCGGCTTTTAGCTTCGGTGTACTACGTAGGTAAGGTCTTTCTCCTGGGGTGCAGCTCCAGGCGTACATCCTTGCGGTGAACGTACAAGTCACTTCTCTCTCCTCCCTGCTGGCGATTGACCATC
>CAYUBO010000023.1:0-11503 GCA_964443095.1 uncultured Candidatus Peribacteria bacterium
GCTTCGGATGACACACTTACGTTCGCAAATGGAAGCAATATTACAATCACAACTGATGCTGGTACAGACACAATTACGATTGCTGCAACTGACACTGACACGACTTACAGTGCAGGACAAGGAATTGATCTTACTAGCACAGTCTTCAGTCTTAACTCGAATCTCTCCGGTGCAACGATTGAGGCTACAACACTCCTATCTGGTGCAACTGTATATGCAGCTCAAGCTCTTAGGTCATCCGGGACACTCGTTGTGGAAGGTACCGCAACTATTGATGGGGCTGCGACCTTCGGATCAACAGTATCTCTAAATGGTGTCACTTACACATTCCCAGGTGCAGATGGAAGTGCCAGTGACTTCCTACAGACGGCAGGAAACGGAACACTCTCATGGGCATCACTCCTTGGGATTGAAGACCTGAGTGATCCAAATGCAGACAGGATTATCTTCTGGGATGATTCAGCTGGTGCAGCTAAGTTCCTGACAGCGGGGTCAAACCTTACAATTACTGATACAACTATTGCTGCTACGGACACAAACACAACCTACACAGCTGGAAATGGTATGACACTCGATTCCACAACATTTGATCTTGGTGGGACATTGGATCAGGCAACTACAGTTACACAGGCAGGTTACGACATGATCTTCGATATGACCACAACAGGAGTGTTTGAAGTTCGTGACAATGGATCAACATTCATTTTTGCTGATGACACAGGAGTACTCGGTATTGGAACCGCTACACCAAGCGACGCCCTCGAAGTAGTTGGAACTGTTTCAGGTTCAACTGTATACGGTGCCGAGTCTTTGCGCTCATCCGGAACCTTGGTTGTGGAGGGTGCTGCAACATTCGGATCAACAGTTTCCCTAAACAGTGTCACGTACACCTTCCCGGGTGCAGATGCAACGGCACCAGGAAAAGTACTGACATCCGATGCTGCGGGGACACTCTCATGGTCAGATCCAAACAATGGTAGTGGAGATGTGTTGTTCCTAGCTGCTCAGTACCCACATTCAACATACTTCTCAAGTGGGGCAGCAGCTGTGGGGCAACTCCTTTACGACTATGACACGAGTAACAATGAGAACCACTACAGATGGCAGTCTTCTAAAGGAACAGTAAATGATTACTGGATCTCCGCTCGTGTACGAGTACCGGATAATTTCTCAAACTGGGATCCACACACACCAGTTCAATACCGTTACAGGACAGGAAATGCATCTAACGCAGTAAACCATACTTCGGTTCGAATGATTGATACCGGTGGAACTGATGTCAGTCTTTCAAACAATGCAGCTCTTGCAAACACATCCTGGACAACAGCGACAATTACAGGACCTGAGTCGGGCGGAACGTTCACCGCTGGTGGATACATCACTCTGCTTGTGAAGCTTGCGACAGATAACACAGCAGGAGCATTCGCAGATGCAGGTTACTTCACGCTCAATTGGTCGACTACAAACCCGTAGGTAGTCTGATATAATTATCTACTTTCAGTTTAACTATGGTTAAAAGGAAAGATAGGTTTCCAGCAGGCTCCGAAGAAATAACTCTTGTATTTCAAGCGGGAGAAGGGCCAATACTGTCAGTAGAGGTACAAGATAGGATTGAGGCAGATCTAGATGAAATACATCAAATACATCGATACAGATTAAGAATTGATTTGGGGAAAATAGAGGTGAGGGGAGTACCACTAAACGAGATAGAAGTTGTTCGAGCTGCACTTGAAGGTCTCAAAGTTGTAGGAGGGGCATACACATTGCATGAGGTGGATGAGTAATTGACTGAATATCTATAAATGGCTTAAACCAGCCATTTTATGGGGGTTTTAACCCGTGCTATTCTGTCTATTATGCAGAAGTCGTGTGTTAAGTGTGGGCTTGGGTTCGAAGTTGATGATCGGGATATGCTGTACTACAACAAGATCTCTCCTGAGTTCGATGGAAAGAAACATACAATTCCACCTCCTACCCATTGTCCGGATTGCAGACAGCAGCGGCGCATGGTCTGGAGGGGTAAGGATTACTTCTTTAGAAAATGCAGCAAGACCGGAGAAAACTGTTTATCGATCTTTCCTGAAGATGTAGAGATGGTCACGTACAGCGAGGACGCATATACATCAGACAATTGGAATGGATTGGAATGGGGAAGAGATTTTGATTTCAGCCGTCCGTTCTTTGAACAGTACTTTGAACTTTGGTACCAAACTCCAAAGCAGATTGCGAATGCATACTTTAGTGAGAATTCTGAATTTACCATCAATGCTCATAGAAATAAGGATTGCTATCTTGTTGATGAGATCGATAGGTCACGGGATTGTATGTACGGTTACAACATCCAGGATTGCGTGAGTGTTGTTAATTGTTTCTACGCGAGAAAATCTGAGCTTTGTTATGAGTCATCACAGATCGAGAAATGTTACGAAGTCTTTTACTCTCAAAATACACATAATTGTTCCAATTCAGCGTTTTTGTTTGACTGCCAGAACTGTAGAAACTGTTTGTTTTGTGTGAACCTACGCAATGCGCAGTATCAAATCTTTAATAAAGAAGTTGGTAAAGAAGAATTTGAAAGGAAGTGGAGCGAATTATTTACAGGATCACAAAACATCATTAACCATGCAAAGAAGCAGTTCGATGAATTCCGCCTCAAGCATCCCGTAAGGCATTCCATTCAGGTAAGTACTGAGAATTGTACCGGTGATCAAATTAGTAACTGCCAGAATTGCCACGATTGTTTCAATATTGATAACTGCAGAGATTGTCGTTACTGCACTGACATTCATTACTCGCGTGATGCGTATGACGTTCATATTTATGAAGGAGAGATTATGTACGAGTGTTTGCACGCTGGTCCGGAAGGATATGCACAGTACTTCTCGCACTTCCCGTGGTTCTCAAAGAACTCCTATTACTGCAGCCAGCTATTAAGTTGTAACAATGTATTTGGATGTTCAGGTTTAAAGCATGAGGAGTACTGCGTGTTTAATAAGAAGTACAAGCCGGATGATTATTATAAACTTGTATCACGGATAGCAGATCATATGAAGGAGACTGGTGAGTGGGGCGAGTTCTTTCCTGCAAGTTACAGCCCGTTTGGATATAACCAGACAATGGCTCAGTACTATTTCCCGTTATCCAAAGAAGATGCCTTAGCGCAGGGATTTCAGTGGAAAGAGGTTGATGATCCTCACAGTGATCTAGAAGAAGCGGAACTCCCTGAGAATCTATCTCAGATATCTCTGGATATAGCTACAAAAGCTCTCAAGAGTGTAAGGAGCGGTAAGAGGTACAGAGTGATAGCGAAGGAACTGGATTTCCACAAACAGTATGGCTTGCCTCTCCCGACGGATACTCCTGCTGAGCGTCTTGAGGACTTTGTGAACAGGAATAGTCGAAAGCTATATGATCGATCATGTGAAAAGTGCTCAGCTGCAGTCCAAACAACGTATGCACCGGATAGCTTGGAAACGATTTATTGCAATCAATGTTACAACGGTCTTGTGTATTGATTACTTGTTATTCGACCTAGAGAGCTCAATCCAGTTTGGGCCTTCGTATCCGTAGAGGAGCATAAGAGTATCGCTAGTATCATCAAGTGCCATATCGCCGGCGAGTTTTAGGTTGCTTGTAGATCCACCACCTGCAGCATCATCCTTAACTGTGATGTCACGGCCTGGATTTGTGGACCGGATTACAAGTATGTCACCTGTATTTCCTCCATTAATTGTAGATAGGTTGTCAGTTGATGCACCACCTTGTGTATCAATAATGTGGTAGCTCTTTGTAACGGTAATTGCATCACTCGCAATTGTAAGGCTTAGTGCATCTGAGAAGCTAAAGGTTCCTTCGGCAACCATGCCTCCACTACTTGTTACTATGTCCTGCCCGTGTACTGTTACACCGGACATTGCGCCCACTACTTCAAGTGTGGTATCCGGGCTTGATGCTCCAATACCAACGTTTCCTGAGGTATCAAAGCTGGTACTTCTTGTGTTATTTGTGTAGATGTCGAATCGGTGGTTGCTCCTTGTACCAACAATACCAAATGTATCAACTGACTGTAGTTTTGTTTGAACGGTGTTAGTTGTGTCCTTCACTTCAATTGATGGGTTTGTGGCGTGCTCAACTTCGAGATTGTAATCCGGACTATTAGTTCCAATACCAAGCTTTCCTGCGTCGTCTGCGAAGATAAAGGTGGAGCCGTTGTCACGAATCTCAAAGTTCCCGGTAGAAGTAAGGTCGTAAATCATATTGTAACCAGCCTGCGTGACGGTTGTTTCTTCCGTGAGTGTTCCACCGAACTTGAATGTGGTAGAGCTCAAGGTCAATCCATTGCCAGCTGTATACGTTGTATCATTGTCTGTTGCGGCAATTGTTACTGTGTCAGCTCCCGCATCAGTTGTGATCGTCACATTTGATCCTGCGGCAAACGTCAGCGTATCAGTTGTGGAATCTGCAACCACATTGCTCTGTCCGGAAACTGCAATGGTTTCAAACAGGTTCTGGCTTCCACCGCCAGTGCTGTCATCACTCCAGACAAGGTTTCCTGAACTATCCGTTTTCAAGACTTTACCTGATGCGGAGCCATCACCACCTGGGAAGGTGTATGTGACGCCGTTGAGTGTAACTGTAGATCCAAATGTAGCTGCGCCCTGCACTGTTGCAGCTCCTTCTACAGCGAGAGCCCCAGATGATCTAAGCGCTTGAGCTGCGTAAACTGTTGCACCGGAGATTGTTCCTATTACTTCTAGTCTTGCATCTGGTGTGGAAGTTCCAATACCAACATCATCGTTTGTGCCGTGGACGAAGAATGTGTTTGCATCTGTATCTGATTCAATTCGGAAGTTTATAGCGTTGCCATTATCATTGAATATTGCGGTTCCATTGGCTGCAATACTTGTTTGACCACCGCCGACAGCAAGAACATCTCCAGACATTGTTCCAACGACTTCAAGCTCAGTTGTTGGAGTTGCGGTTCCGATACCAAGCTTCCCTGTGTCATCACCGAATAGGAACGTAGATCCATTGTCACGGACTTCAAAGTTTCCAGTTGATGTCATATCGAAGATCATGTCGTACCCTGCCTGAGTTACTGTTGTAGCTTCTGTAAGCGTTCCGCCGAACTTGAAGGTGGTGGAACTGAGAGTCAGGCCGTTACCAGCTGTATACGTTGTATCACTATCAGTTGCACTTATTGTAGTGTCTGAAACCGAAAGGTTAGATCCAACTGTAAGGAACTTTGCAGCGCCCGCAGAGTCATCCCAGAAGAAGATTCTGTCTGCGTTAGGATCTGAGAGATCCTCGATTCCAAGCAGGCTGGCCCATGAGAGAGTTCCATTCCCGGCTGTCTGCAGGAAGTCCTTGTTGCTTCCATCGCTTGCTGGGAATGTGTAAGTTACACCATTCAGAGTGAGAGTTGAGCCGAATGCTGCAGCTCCTTCCACAACAAGTGTTCCTGAGGATGCGAGCGTTGAAGTTCCTTGAACGATAGTGCCAGTTACTGAACCGATAGCATGGAAGTTGCCTGTGGCATTAATTGTTGCTATGCCGTTGCCACCGGTATCAGCGAAACGGATGCCTTTACTGCGAGCATTAATTCTCATTTGATCATCAGTTACATGTGCCCACGTAGTTCCTGATATTTCGTATCCGTCAGAAGTATCAAAGCCCGTTGGTGCAGAGATCTCACCTGCTGCAGTTACATCTCCATCTTCATCAACAGTAAATCGAGAATCAGAATCACTTGTGCCAATCCTGAATAGAAATTGATCTGCACTAGGAGAATTTTGATAGATATGAACATTAGCCGTTGGCCCATCTGTTCCAATTCCCAAGCGTCCGTCAATAATGTTTGCACCGGACATAATTCTGAGTGTTGCACCTGAAAGAAGAGTGCTCGCTTCTATAGTTGCACCCGAGAAGCTGGAGCCAAGACTAAATACAGTGCTGCTTAACGTAAGTCCCTGACCAGCACTGTAAGTGGTATCACTATCACTTGCAGCAATTGTAATCGTATCTGTACTAGCGTCAGTTGTGATAGTTATGTTACTTCCGTTTGCAAACGTCAGCGTATCAGTCGTTGAATCTGCAACAACATTATCCTGACCTGAGACAGCCATTGTCTGGAAGAGGTTTTCACCTCCACCACCTGTACTATCAGCAGTCCACACAAGGTTTCCAGCTCCATCAGTCTTAAGAACCTTTCCGGAAGCAGAGCCATCTCCACCTGGGAATGTGTAAGTTACGCCGTTAAGAGTGAGAGTTGAGCCGAAGGTTGCTGCTCCATCAAATTGAGAAGCACCTTCAACAACAAGCGTACCGGATGATCTAAGAGCTTGTGCTGCATAGACTGTTGAACCTGAAATTGTACCAACCACATCAAGTTCTGTATCGGGAGCAGTCTTTCCGACACCGACGTCACCACTTGCTTTCCATATCCCATCTGCAGAAGTGTCTCCGCCATAGAATATGACATCACGACCGTTTCCGTAGTTTAGGAGAACATCTCGAGATGTCGAATCTGCCACAAGCTTCAGGTCCCCACCGTAGCTGGAAATAACTCTATTTCCTCCGACCATGAGGTCAGCTGTCGGGCTCGACATATTAATACCGAGGTCTCCCATTATGTAACTATCCGCACCTGCCATCACTGATAGGTTTCCACCAGAGAGAGTGCCTCTCGTTGTTATGCTTCCTGATGCCCCCAAAGTTCCCCAAATATCTGCATTGTTATCCACTCTAAGTGACCCACCTGACATATTCCCCCAGACAGATAGAGATCCCGTAGCTGTCACATCACCCTCAACTCGCAGAGGCCTTGAGAACTGGAATCGTGTGTTGTCTACATCGTAGAAGACTTTCTCTTTAATAACTCCACCGAACCGAAGCTCAATTGCCGTATTGCTGTCTTCCTCAATTGTGTAAAAGGCTTCGCTATTTACGATCATCTTCGTGAAGTCAGATGCAGCCGCAACTCTCGGGAAGAAGAGCATACTCAGGAGTGCGATGTTGATGATCAAACTGATAACAACAAGATGGAATCTTGCGTTTCGGAGTAGGGGAGTCTTAAGCTTCTTTAATTTGCAGAAGATGCATGGCTTGTGCTCTGCAGCTACCGGTCGGATTTTCTGAGTCTTTAAAGGACTGGTCGGTTTATTCCTGATCGTATCCAGATCAGTTGGGTCAAAACGCTCCAACCATCTGTAGAAAGTGGACCTTGCGATCCCAAATCTCTTGCACGTTTCACTTACTGACTGTGATCTGGAGTAGAAAAGGAACCACTGAAGTCTCTCAATAACCTCCTGTCCAAGCTCCTCGGCAGTTGCTTGCTTGAGGAGAGCCAGGATGGTGCCTTCTTGGGGCAGGGGAGTGGACATTGTATTTGTGTTTCGGGTGTGTAGCGCTACATCGTGTTTTCATATAATTATACCTCAAAAACGCGGCTTTTTACAGGCTTTAAACCGCATCAGAGAGCCAAATGACAAGCAAATTTGTCACGCTACAGTTTCGCTACACAAAAAGGCACCTTTTGTGTTAACTAAAAGGATTGGCATTACTATACTAAAATCTTTATTTCACAAGTTCTCAGTATGCCAAAGATTAATTTTATGGATATGGATCAGAGGAGGGCAGCATGCTTATTTGAGGAAATGTTTGAAGAGGAGATAGGACCCCGAAGTGATGATCCACTATCATGGCCCCAAGCAGAAAGTAGATATACTATTTATGAAGTAATTAAAGTACTGTGTGCTGATCTCCAGTCAGTACATAGTAGATTAGAGCAAGAAGACGTATTAGAGCTAGATGAAGAACAAATGAGAGAAGTCTTATTTCATGGATTAGAAATAAGGAGTGGCTGTCATCGTATTTCCTTAGGAGAAAATTTGGCAAGGATAAGGATCCTTTCGGAAGCGCAAAATCAAGCAGTGGTGTTAATGCTTGACGAATCTGCATTCCGTCCGGATTTCAGAGAAAATCTGCAGGCTTGTATTGGTGCTGAAGTAGGTCAGGTTATTGTTCCAGTTGGCGGAGGGAGAGGGATTCGAACCCTCGAGACCTTTGCAGGCCTAACGGTTTTCAAGACCGTCGCCATCGACCACTCGGCCATCCCTCCAAAGATATTTTACATCCATTTCAAGCCTATAACGAGAGAACCTTCAGTTTATGCCCATATTGTGTCCTTAATCTGACTCATATAGCATGTTTCGTATGAAATCGTTTTTAGTTTTTGCGGCGTTTCTTCTTACAGCCTGCTCAAGCGGACCGGCAGTAACATTACTTGAAGGAACAGAGGCAGATTTTGACGAACTTATTGGAGGGCAGCCGGCGATTATCACTTTCTGGGAAGTTGGATGTGAAGAGTGTTCGTACCAGATGATGTTGGTGGATGTTATATCCGAGGAAGTACAGCAGGTTAAGGTGGTAGGTGTTAATCTTCAGGACAGCCCTGCTGATGCGCTTAAATACTGGAATGAAAATGAATTAGGGTTCCCATCACTTCTTGATCCTAAAAAACAAATAAGCAAGAGATTTGAAGTAGGAGAAATAGCAGTGATGTTGATGCAGTCGGACGGAACAATCTCGTACAGGAAAGACGGCACTCTGGGGGAAGATGAATTCTTCCAGGAATTAGAAAGCCTTTTGCAGGTAGAGTTCGGTTGGAGTCTAGGTCAGGAAATGGAAAACTCAGAGGAAGAAGATGTTGATGCTTACCAGTATGAGGCAGAAGGAGATATTGAAGGTGGATACAGAGAAACAGAATACGATGAAGATTTTCCTACGATTGGATCTGATTCATCTTCGTCCGTAGATCATCAGAACTAGGTAGTTTATCCTTAGGACACTCACGTCCTGACCAGTATTCACGAAGTGCTTCAAGATATCCTTTCTCATCCTTGATCTTTTTTACGAATGAAAGGGCAGCATCTCCGAAGCGACTGTTTTGGATGTTGTGAATCAACTCATATACAGAAGCAACAAGCGTGTCTTCTCCGCCGCAAACTTCAGTTCGAACTTCATCCTGCACTGCGTTTGCAATACTCTCCTCATCCAAACCTGCAAGGAACATCAGGTCGTTTGACGGTCCGGATGGAAAGTAATGGTTAACGCCGAGTCTTCTAAGTGAGCAGGGAAGTCCGAAGTCAGCGATGATATCTGCAACCTGAGTCGCAAGACCTCCTTCGCTGTGGTGGTCCTCAACAACAATCAAATGTCCTGTTTCGAGTGCTGCTTGGATAATCGCACTACTATCAATTGGTCTTATACTTGCAACATTCAGTACTCTTGCCTGGATTTTATCCACTCCGTCTTTCAGTGTGTCAGCAGCTCTGACTGCTGCATGGATTGTTATACCAGTAGAAATGATCGTTGCCTGGTCACTCACATCATTCGCACCCCGGATCAGATCAGCCTTACCATCAAATGCATAATCAGATCCGTAGATAATTTTTCCATCCGGAGACTTAAGCTGCTCGTGTGAACTTCTTGGGAAGAATGTGTATACGCTCTTGTGTCCTTCAGCGATCGTTTCAAACGCCTTCTCGGCCATTGCTGCAGCCTGATTACAATCAGCACAAGACCAGATCATCGTATTATCAAGAGGGATATTTAAGTAGTTGCGTTCCTGATGAGTTTCACCGTCTTCACCAACGCTTAAGCCTGAGTGTGTGCAGTCGTTCAGTATTCCGCAACGTGTGTGCTCACAGTTAATATCAATCAGGCGTGCATTTGCACGAGCTTCGTATGTTCCGAATGCAGCAAATGTGTAGGTAACAGGAAGTAGACCAGTCTGTCTCATTCCTGCTGCCATCATGTACATGTTTGCTTCAGCAACACCAACGTTAATACAACGGTTCGGAAATTCCTTTTCAACTTTATTGAAACCGCCGCTTCCTGCGATGTCCGCGTGAAGGACAACTATGCGATCATCTGCTTTCATCAAATTCAAAATATGAACTGCACCGAAGTCTTTTCTGGCAGCACCTTTCTCTTCCGTGATAGTTCGTGTGTATCCGTTTGGAGTTTTCCATGCAATCTCAATATCAGTCGCTGTCCGCTCCTTGCTTTCGTAACGAGCCTTCTCCTGATCATGATATTTCTGATACTTATCAACTGCTTTATCAAGTGGCATCAATTCTGCTGTAGCCTTTTCAGCTTCCTCTTCTGATAGGGGAGCGCCATGGTAGTTCTTTTCACCCGTGTTACTTCCTTCTTCCATAAATGAAATTCCGTATCCCATTGTTGTGTAGTAACAGATGAAGACCGGTCTCTTATTACCCAGAATAGAGTCAGCTTTTTCCTGTGCAGCAAGCACTTGCGTGGGATCGTTTCCGTTCTGCACTTCAATGACGTACCAACCGGCCGCGGCAGCTATGCGTGCAAAGTCAGCTGCGACTGTTTTTGTGGGCATGTCACTTAATTGGATGTCATTAAAGTCTCCGTGCACAATCAGATTATCAATTTCAAGGTGCGGTGCGAGGCGGAAGGCTTCCATTACTTGTCCCTCCTGGCTGTCACCATCAGCCAAAAGCACATCAACTATTCCCGGTTTCTTTAAATACTTAAGACCGAATGCGACACCAAGAGCGTTACTTACTCCTTTGCCTAGCGGACCTGCACCAAAAGGTATGTCACCAACTTTTGCTTCCGCATGACCTGGTAAACCATCAGGAGTTCTAAAAGTATCAATAATAGATTGAGGAGATTGGAGTCTGGGGTCATTCTCCTCACGTCCGAATAACCACTGCAATCCAAATGCAAGAACAGATAGGTGGCCTGCACTCATCCTTAATGGTTGATCAACGGATGAGCCACGCCTTTTGCCGTGGAAGTAACAAAAAGTAAATGCACTAAGTGAACCTCCGGGGTGTCCTGACTTGTGCTGAAGAGGTGCCTGGATTGCAAGGTGGCGGAGAATTGTATGTGCAAGTTCATAGGCTTCCTTATCATTGGAAGAAAGTGAGGTGGCCTCTTCTGGCCCAATCCAAATTGGTTCCTCAATTGAACTTGTCTTCATTATTCGCTGACAAGACATAGGAACTTCGTGAGTGTCTTTTCCGATAAGATTTTTTGCATCAGGTCTTACTGTCATTGTTGAAGGGTTGAAGTACTTGCAGAGTGTATGGTTTCGCTGCGCTTCGCTCAAGAGCACTGACGTGTGGCACAATTGTTGTTCAACATATATTGCGAGGAAGTGTCAAGTTTTGGGCTTGAGTTAGCCAAAAATCAGTAATCGGTACAAATTATCAAAAATTCTGAAATAGATAATAAAAAGAAAGGGAATTGATGCAAGAGCTGAGATATTGATTCTTTCTGTACATGTGAGTAGAGTTTGCCGGCTAATTAATAATTATATGAGACGAACGCGTTTTTCAGTTGAGTCACAGTTCCCGTTAATCGGCATAAACATCTCCGCGATAGTTCTTCTGTCGCTCATCTTGTTGACAGTCGGTTAGTCTGTTCGTTTACGGACAATCAGCATACGAGATGGACCATTTCG
>CAYUBO010000024.1:0-11378 GCA_964443095.1 uncultured Candidatus Peribacteria bacterium
TAAATATTATTATAGTTATTTAATCTCCGTCCCAGTCTAATCGTGGGCTGGCTCACCGCCATAGCTTTCTCTCCTTAAGAAAGGAGAAATCCATGTTTGGGAGAAAGCTCGCTGTGTTCCTTTTCACTCTCGTAGCTGTTCCTGTCATTCTTTTGACCTGGAAACTGCTGGGATTGGGAGCCGTTCTCCCTCCGGTCATCATCTATGGTGCCGGATTGGGGATCCTCTCAAAACTCAAGTAGCCTAGCTTCTGAGTGACTAGGGTAAGCCGACCACCGGACTCGTAACGTTCGGTGGCGGCTTTTATATTTATTCAAGATCTTCTGGATCCTTTTCCTTTCTATCCCACTCATGCCTAAGCAACCAATCTTTCCTCGGTATACCCGCCGAGTACTCCCCTGCTCCACCGAAAGAAGGAACAATTCGATGACATGGGATAATAATCAATAACGGATTCACGTGAAGCGCGTGCCCGACTGCACGACTTGCTCCTTTATTTCCAAGGTAACCTGCAACTTCTCCATACGTTGCAGTTTCTCCGAACGGGAGATCTAAAATCGCATTCCATACATCCAATTGGAACGCGCTTCCCTGCATCGCAAGGACCAGCTCAAAGTGCTTACGGTCTCCGTAGAAGTATTCATCAAGTTGGTGAAGGCACTCAGAAAGATGATTTGGAACTCTCGGGAAGCGGATCTGATCATCATGTGTAAAACCGATTGATAAAACTCCCTTCTCAGTCGCCTCGACTTTCATTCGTCCAAGCGGTGATTCGTACGTTGCATGAGATACGGTTGTGATCATTTCCTGAAGAACAGATTGACGATAATTGTGAGTACAACACTCACAAGAAGCATCGTGACTATTGGAAAGTAGAAAGTGAAGTTCCCTTTTTGAATAAGTATGTCACCGGGCAGTTTTGAGATTCCCAACTTGGAAAGAACCGTAATGATTGTCCCAATCAAAACTATAAAGAGGCCGACCGCGATGAGGATAGGACCAATACGGATATAATACGCCAAGAATGCTATACTTCCTCCATCATGTTTATGTTTCGTTTTGGACATCACCATACGCAACCCCCGCCATTTGGAGGCAGCCTGCTTTTTAATGGAATTCTCTTCATTTGTTTTGGTCTGGCTGTTCTTGCAGCACCAGAGCTCCTCGCATACTTCATTGCAACACTTCTGATCATTTTTGGAGCATCGCTTCTTACTGCATGGTGGAAAATTCAGCAGTGGAAAAAGATGAAGTAGATTTTAAGAAGACAAAAAATCCTCCAACCATGGGTGTTCTTTCCTGATAATCCTCCCCTTCTCACTTTCAGGATCATCCCATTCAATAGGTAATATGGATCTGAGCCGCCCCTTCATTTCTTTCTCTTTGTTGAAATCAGCAAGAAGTCGATAACAATGTGACGCAATGCGGTACGTGATCACGTTATTTGGCTTGCGTTCAATTGCTCGCGCGATTGAGAAGTCAACTCCTTCACGGTCTGCTTCCAGAGCTTTCTTCCATGCACGCAACAGATCTACTGCTCCATCATGCCCTCCGGTTAAATCATCCAAGAACCGTAATCTTTCATCAACAAACAACGAGAGCGTTTCTTGAGTATGCTGATCCATCGCATGTTCCAGTGATTGCAGACCTGCTTCTGTTGCATTAATAAGCATTGTGCGATCGTATGGGAAAATAGCTGTTGCCCTGCTGTAACCACGAACAAGCCCCGCAAGATCTCCTTCCATAGCTGGCAGTTCTGCCTTATGAACTTCCCATCCAGCCTGAACCCATTGCGAAGAAAACAGAACAGATACTCCTGCAAGAACTGTGAGAGATCCGACTAGTATTCTGCGGCATGCATTTAAGCACACTGGTACTCTCCCAACTTCTTCCCACAGAACACCAAGAAGAATCCCACTGACAGACCAGAAGACTACGCTTGTTAGGAAAATCTCGAAGTGAACAAGAAGCGCAAGCTGATAACCGATAATTGATATGCAAGAAGCTATAATAAGCTGACGATGTTTTGTTTTTCGCTTTTTCCAAGCAGCAATCAAAATAGATAATACAAATCCGTAATAAAGAAACAATCCAACAGGTCCAACTGTAAGCATAAGATCAAATGGCTTGCTGTGAGCACGATCAATTTCTGTTGTGAGTGATTCAACTGATGAAAGTTTCGCTGGCATGAATCTCGGCGAGATGATGCCCGTTGTTTCTAATCCGTATCCCTGTCTGCGTGCACTCCACATATCTATTGCCCCCTCCCAAATGAGAAATCTTGCTTGCGTACTTCTCCCCTGTTCAATCATGTGTGAGAAGCGTCCGACAAGTGATGAGTAACCGGTTGCAAGAACCGATAGTGCTATCAGGCCGACGATGATAATGTGACGAACTTTAAATCGTGCGACATGAGGTCGTAGAAATATCAATGAAAACAAAGCAACTATGACTGCACTTGCAATTACTGTGCGCCCTGCTGTTCCAAAAAGAACAAGAAGATTTCCAAAAAGAAGAGCTGCTGCAAATTGCCTTGCCGGACCAGATGAGTTAACTAGAAAGAAAACTACAAGCGGTGCCGTAAGAAGAATAAAGAGACCAAGATAATTTGGGTGACCCAAGGTGGAAAAGATTCTTCCAAGGAAAATCTCGCTCTGCCATGCGCTTTGGAGAGGATCAATATTTGCAAGTTGCAAAAGACCGTAGAACACAACAACTGCATTACTCAATAATAATGATCGAATCATTAAGCGCTTTCCCGAATCACTCTGAACCAGAAAGATTGCTCCGATAGCAAGAAGGAAATAAACAGCGTAACTGATAGTTCCATCAAAACGTGGTGGTGCTCCAACCAAGCTCAGCAATGGTGCTATTGACCACCCTGCGGTGAACAGCACCCATGCAACTAACAAAAGAAATACTTTGCCCGGCAAAAGAACCGTGCAGGCTGAGAGTGGGGAAAGATCTTTCCTAAATAAAATCCAAATACCTATCGCAAGAGCAAGAATTGAAAATACTAAAAGCTTCGGCAAAACAAATGCTATTGAATTAATCGGAACGAATATCGCAGATCCAAGAATAAATAAGCATATAAATGCCAATCGAAGCCAGAATTCTATGTTTTGACCAGTTTTCAGATTCATTGTATAATATATAAGGAAGTATCAGGTGTTTTCTAGAGTCTACACAAACAACCCCATCATGAAGAAGCTCAAGTTATTCCTTCCGGTTATCCTAAGTGGAGCAACTGTCTATGGGATGTTTGTACTGGTCAGCAAGGACCAAATTCCTAGTGCACCACTAATGCGCCAGAGTGCGCCAGTTGTAGAGGAAAAAGCTGAACCGGATGGTACGGAACAGGATGAGATTCTATCCCCTTCTGTTTTCTACCAGAGCATTTCAGGTAATTACTCAGTTACATATCCTAGCCACTGGTCACTTGATGATTCCAACAAAGAATCCGACTTTGACGTCATTTCCGACCCAGCAAACAGGGTAAAAATCCTATTCTATTCAACCAAGTATCCTGCGCTTAGCACTGTACACGACATAAAAAATATTGTGATGGTAACAAAAGAGCTATTAAGTCTTGAGAATAAATTCATATGCAAAGATGTGAGGGAAATGACATGGAAAAATCACCCGACAGTGTTCACTTCTGGTGTATTTGAAGACGAAAGAGAGAATAAGTGGCTGCAAACAGAATACAACGTGATACGAGCTCAGTATGACGATACTTTTACAGTTTCAATACAAGTACAAAGTGGAGTCAAGGATTATCACCAAGGAGTGATCCACCAAATCATCAATTCATTGGAAGTGGATAGCGAATAGATTATTGAGAATAATGCCGATTTGCGGTATAATTCTTATTAACAAAGTAAACAAATATCCATTTCCATTTTTCCATCATGTTCACTTCTACTCGTGAAAAAGTACTCGCAAGTTGCGGTGCTGGCCTTGCGACAGTACTAGTTACCCTTGTTGGGTATCAATCTGTTTCTCAGACGGCACAAGTCTCTCTCGATGTTCAGTCTCTCCAGATACAACCATCTAAGGATGTTGTAGTTAGCAGTGGAGAAAAACAAGTGTTCTCTGTAGAGGCCAACTACGGAACCATGTCTATGCCGATCAAGACAGACTGGAGCCTTATAAAAGGTTCTCAATTTGGATCACTGAAGAACTGTGCGAATAAGAAGAAGTGTAACTTCGTTGCCGCAGATGACGGAGAGGGCACTGTGACTATCCGTGCAGAGGCAGAAGGTAAAAGCACAGAAGTGGACTTCACAGTAGAAGAGTTGCTTAGAAATCCATTTAAGGATGACATTCCTGACTGGGCATACGAAGCAGTTATTAAATTAAACAGGATGGGAATAATTAAAGGATATGATAACGGGAAGTTTGGTTCAGGAGATCCTGTGACAACCGGCCAGGTGGTCACGCTTCTTTACCGATTGATGGAATACCTTGGTTTGATTCAAACACCAGTTGGTTGCCAGCAGTACTTTGGAGATGTAGCGGCTGACCATTACGCCTACACTCCCGCATGTGCATTCGCACAGAACGGATGGGCAACGGGAAATGTATTGGGTGCAGACAGGCCATCGCCGCGAGGTGAGACCGCAGGTTACGTACAAAGAGTATTCGGAGATGCAATTACCAAGGCTATGGGTTCCAGTCCTCATGCAGGACAGGTATTTGATGATATTCCTACAAATCATCCTCATTACAACGACACACTGTTCACAAACCACGCAGGAATCATGACAGGATATCCAAACGGCGAATTCGGTGTGGAAGACCCGATTAACCGTGCAGCAGTTGCCGTGATTATGTACCGAACACTTCTGCTTCTACAGGAATTGGGAATTGCAGATATTGGCGGTGGTGGGCATGGTAGTTCAACAGTTTATGCAGCATGCATAGTACACGTAAGCAACGCAGGATCACCAAAAGCAGATGTACCGGAAATAGGAAGAGGCTATGCAATGCACAAGATCTATGAGAAGCACAGCATAACGTCGGTTCGCAATTATTGTACGGACGGCCTTTATAAAGAATTGATGGATGACTACTGCAAAGACAACAAAGAACGAGTGCAGTGGGGAGTTCTCTTATACGACGAACAAGGCAATATTAAAACAGGAGGAGGTGCAGCAAGTGGAAGCAACTACCACGAGTGTCCTGATACAGGAGGATCAGTTTGTTCCGATACAGACGGTGGAAAGATTTACGAGAAGGCAGGAGCTGCCGGCTACATCGAAAATGGAAAGCGTAAAGAGTTTAAGGACTACTGCCACATGGGTAGGCTCTTTGAGTACTACTGTGGAACAGATGGTGCCGGTGATGTTGATCACGTGATCGTCGATTGTCCTGCAGGATCAAAATGTGAAGCTGGCGCCTGTGTTAGTGGTCCAGCTGACCCTTGCGACGGAGTCGTTTGCATGACAGGTACCAAGTGTGAGGAAGGAAAGTGTGTACCGGTCGTACCGCGATGTGAAGCATACAGGGAAGGATGTATGTCCGGATTCAGTTCGGACAGGGAATGTAAAGTGGAGATGGGAGACAACTGGAGCTTCTCTGACGGTTGTTGCTGCAAGGGGGGAGAGACATGTAAAGATACTGATGGAGGAATTGTAAAAGAAGTGAAGGGTGAGGTTTGCGATGCTACCGGATGCCACGAAGATTACTGTGGAACAGGAACTCTTGAGGAGATGTACTGTGACGATAATGGCAGATCTAATACTGAGATGATCAAGTGTGAATATGGATGTGCACCGGACAAAGGATCTTGTGCAGCAAAGCCAACCGATACTTGCGATAACGTCTGGTGTCCTGACTATGAACACTGCGTTAATGGAAAATGCGTACCACACGAAGATCCTTACTGTAAGAACATAAGGTGCCCAGACGGTGAGCGTTGTGTGTACGGCAAATGTCTTCCAGAGGAAGGATGTAGAGATAGTGATGGAGGCAAAAATTATGAAGTGAAAGGTGAAGCTTGCGTAGAAAATAGTTGTATGGACGACTACTGCTCAGCAAGAATGCTCCAAGAGCAGTACTGTGACGAAGTTGGCTTAGTGCAAACAGAATTCATAGATTGTCCAAACGGATGTTCACAGGATATGGGCTCATGCGCCGATAAGCCTGCTGATCCTTGTAGCAACGTACAATGTCCGGAAGATCATGTCTGTAAAGAAGGAAAGTGTTTTCCACTCAATCCTGAGTGTGAGAATGTCTGGTGCCCAGACTACGAAGTTTGTTACCGAGGAAAATGTATGCCTCCAGATGACCCGTGCAATGGGATGGAGTGCAATGCGAATCAACTCTGCGAAAACGGACAGTGCGTACAGAAGCAATGCCCAGCAGGATTTGAATGTAGTCCTGATTTCACAACTACCATGGCATGCAAGGAGGGAAAGGGAGATTCCTGGCAATTCATGGGCGACACAGAGTGCTGCTGCGAAATGATAAATACCTGTATTGATACTGACGGTGGAGTTGATTACAGCACCAAAGGTACGACCTGTACTACCGGCATGGGATCCTGCGCAGTGGACAGGTGTGATGGTTCCGCACTGCTTGAACAGAAGTGTGGTGCTCTCCCGTACATAATTGAGACAAAGTACTATCAGTGTCCAAATGGTTGTGAAAACGGTGCATGTAAAGCAGGTTCAAGCGGCGGTGGCGCAACGGAAGGAACTCTAATGATCGACACGATTGAAGCGTACTTCGGTGTGAAAGCAGGAGGACTAGTTACAAACATCGCTGATGCCGATATTAAGATGTACTTCAAGAAGTACAACCCCACCTACTGGGGGCTCAACGTAGGCAAGTCAAACAAGGACACAAGAATTCACCCACCGTACGGTATCCAGTACTCTGGAACTCTTAAGGAGGCAAATTGTGCAGAGGTAATGAAAGTAGCAAAGGGTAAAGGTGACTGGGTTGGAAACGTTGCGGGGGAAGTCTGTTTCCGCACTGAAGAAGGAATACTCGGTAAGCTTGGGCCTTTCAACTACACAACGAACAGGAAATCACCACAAGTAGAAGTCCCATTTGAGGTCTGGTACCCGGTCACATACTAGTAATTGATCGAAATCTAAGGAGAGGCCGAAAGGCCTCTTCTTTTTTTACTGCTGCGCAAAAAAGGGATCTTCCGCTACACTGAGCGCAATGCTCAAATCGCCTATGCAAATACTACGAAAAACCGTTCTACTTACGGCAGTTCTAGCAACTGCATTTTCTCTCACACAAGCCGTTCAGGCCATAAATCTTGAGGGATTATTTAAGATATATATTGATGTTGATGGAGATAGTCTCATTGATGCCGGAGAGAGTGTGGATTTGCAGGTTTATGGTGATTACGGAACCAAGACCATTCCTGTCAATACCAGTTGGAGCATTACTCACGGCCAGAGTCTTGGGCACTTAAGCGGTTGTGATAATGCACATTCATGCGAGTTCCAATCAAACAGGAATCATGGAGGATCTGTGGTTGTTACTGCAGATGCAGGTGGCGGATTTAGAGATCAAGTAACGATTACAGTAGAACCTCCTCCAGCACCTCCCCCACCCGTACCTCATCAATTCACAGATGAAGTCCCGGACTGGGCAAACAACTCCATAGTTAACATGCAACAACTGGGGATATTCAGGGGATATGATGATGGACGCTTTGGTGCTGCAGACCCTGTTACAAACGGGCAGGTTGCGACAGTCATTTACCGTGCATTGAATCAACTTGGGCTTCTTCAGGAACCAAGTAGTTGTTCGCAGGTTTACGGTGATGTTCCACCGGATCACTACGCGTTTGTCCCTCTGTGTGCTTTGCATAGAAGAGGATGGGTTGAGAGTACATCTACCTACAGAGCAAACGAGCCATCCCTTCGCGGAGAGATTGCCTCCGTCCTCAATCGTGTAATTGGACCTTCTCTCATGGATGCACAAGGATTTGTACTAGGTGCAATTCTTATGCAAGGTCAGGTCTTCCCCGATGTTCCGGTTACCCACATGTTCTACGCAGATACTGTTGTGATGAAAGAACTGAATATCATGACAGGTAATGAAGACGGATCCTTCGGTGTAGATGAGCAGCTAAACCGCGCCGCAACGGCGACAGTGCTGGATAGAGTGATCCACCAGTTGCAGGTTTGGCAGGTGGATAGGATTTAAGGGAAATGGGAAATGGTGGAAGGGAAAAGGTTTTTGGTTACAGAACTATTAATATGTAGTATTTGACATTTTTGATTTCTAGTACTATAATACTAGGATGGGACACGTGGATAAGTCAGTCTTCGAAAAAGAGAAATGGCAAACATCAGATTGTGCTTTGGCAGTTAAATTCTTCCGTGAGGTACAGGACAGGGCACAAAGATGGATTGGTGGTATTATGGATGCTTCAGTAAGAGAAAACTTACTTGAATTATTTGATCGAGCTATTTATCCACCTCTTGATGATGATGAAGGTGTTCGAGCTAGAAGACTGGAAGAAGTCTCAGAAACACAACAGACTATGATGGATGTTTACAGACAAATTTGTGAAATTATCCCAGATGAATTTCTGCAAGAGGATTATGATGATCCTGATGATGAATAAATAATCGGAGAGTCGTGACGGGACTGTGTGACAATGTCACACAAAAGACATACATTGTCACACAAAGGTTTTTGGTTATTTATAACCAAGTTAGTCCGAGTCTGTTTCTTACGCTTGGCTTTGTTGACGTAGATAGGCAAGAGTCCCTGCGATTTCTCTAGGTATCCCCTCTTCTTCCGGAGGACTATCAGGATTAATATCGTATTTAACAGCAATTGCTTCAAACATATCCAGGCGAGCCTGTAGTAAACGTTCACTTATCTCAGGTGGAGCACCATCAAGAAGCTCTGCTTCAATTGATTGGCAACGACCGATTTCTCCGAATCTCAAACGATTACATTCAATCTCATGCTTAAGAAAGAATGGAGCCAAATCAGGTGGTGTGCCTTCTGAAATAAATAAATTCTGGCCATTCGGCATACCAACAAAATTTGGAATGTCGGGTGCTGCATCCTGTGAGATGACACCGTACTCATACTCAATACCTTTATGCTCAATAAGATCAGTCCTCACTAAATGAGGCTTCACTGATGAGTGAAGTTCTTCATCATAAAAATGATATGGATCCATTTCAGGCATGAACATAAAATAGAACATAAACTGCTTCTTGTCAATGATAATGGTTTTCTTAATATTAAGCGAAAAGCTCAATGCTCTCGTTTTCAGGTACACGGCCTCACCCCAAGTCCGAAGTGAGGGCGTTCCACTACTACATAGAACATCCTCAACCTCTTTCTTGTGAGGAAAAACCGAGATAGCTAGATCAACACCTAATCCTGACCCTTCAAACACTCCCCTCTCTCACGTGTTATGGGGACCCTTATTTTTCCCATTCACACTATGAAATTTAGACCACTTGGCTCCGGGTTTGAACAGTTAGAAAGAAGGGAAGCTCCTTCTGTTACTCCTCTCACTCCAGTTGTCGATCCTATACAAGATAACACTTCTGCTGAAGTCCGCGTTATTGTTGACCAAAATGAAGTAGTTCAAGAACAAGCTTGGAATCTTCAACAAGCATTTGAAGATAGCTCACCTGAGTGGGATTTTCTTTCCCAGAGTGGAGACACGATCGAATCTCTAAAAGGATTCGAGACCAATAATCTTCATGGAAATGTAGCATTATCCGGATACAGCAAAACAGAAGCTCCACCGTGGGCAGGGATAAACAACGGGACTGAAAACCAAGATCCATTTGGTGGTGTTGTGTGGAAACCGGGAGAGATTGTTGTGCATCCATATGAGAACACGAATGTAATTATTTCATGGAAAAGCCAACAAGATGGAACACTTACATTTTCTGGATCACTTCGTGATGCACATCCAAAAGGAGGTGATGGCGTGAGCTACATAATCGAGCTAATACAAGATGACACAACAGAGATAATTGCAGAAGGAACAATCCCAAGAGGAGGTTCAGCGATTATCCCACAGCAAGAACTTCAAACAACTGAAGGAACCGAGTTAAGAACAACTATCAAGCCGCAAGGTACAAGTAGGAATCCAATGAACATGGGCTATGACTCCACAGCTACTTCCTTTTCCGGCACTTTCACACCTAATGCCACTTATGCTAGAGAGAAAATGCCATCAATAGATCCTGCTGCAGCTGATGTGTTCTTTACCAATGAACAAACACTGCCCGCTGTTTTCGAACAATCAGAATCAATTGATCCACAGGCATGGAATATTGCTAATGGATTCACTGACGAAGATTCACCATGGTCATTTCATACAAGAGACAGATCCACTGACATAGACAAACAATTACAACCAAAAGAGAACTTGCATGATAATCCCAATCTCAGAGGCTTTGTCTCTGATGGAATTCTCCCCTGGGCAGGCATAAATACATCAAATGATGTGCAGGATGTGTTCTATAAGATGCACTGGCAACCTGGAGAAGTTCTTCTTCACCCAAGTGATACGGAGAACGCAGTAGTAATTTGGACAAGTCCAATCGATGGAGAAGTGGAGGCAAGTGTTACTGTACGAGATGCACATGGCCATAATGGAGACGGTGTAAGTTACATCCTGGAACATACGAATGGGAATAATAGAATGTTCCTTGCTCACGGAATGATTGAGCGCGGAAGAATGGAAAATGCAACAGATGGAAAAATATCGTTGGATGTTCAAAAAGGTGACAAGTTATCTGTTGTCATTAAAGCTGAAGGAAGTTCAGGCGTTCCTGATTATGGCTACGATTCAACTGGAATTGAATTTGCCATCCAGACCGTTGGAGCAGATCTGCAGACAAGTGAAGTAGATGGAATTGCAGGAAGAAAGGAAATAGAGCTGCCATTTGTATACCCGAATATATCTGATAGCGGACGTAATTACATTCTCATGCAGCATGCACTTGCAGTGACAGGATTAGGAATAACAGAGACACCACGAAATCTAGCAGCTGCAAAGTATCCTGATTTATTCGGAGATGGATCTATGGGTGACATTGATAAGGCACATGAACTTGCGTGTGATGGACGAAACCACGGATACGAATTTGAAGGTTTTCGAACGCAACAGCGTGGTCACATTGCTAAGGCAGAGCGAGGCCGCAATGCATCTAATTTTCTGCTTGGATATGCATTAAAAGACGCATATGAAGTAGTTTTAAAAGAGCGAATGGGGCTACCTGTCAGTGAAGATGAAAGAAATATCGACTATGGGATTCATCCGGATGCTACTCATGCAGTTCACTACATTGGAATGCCTCAAATGCCTGATATCTACGGTGCGATTTATTCCTCCTTCAACAAAATTTTGGCAGTTCATCTTG
>CAYUBO010000025.1:0-11364 GCA_964443095.1 uncultured Candidatus Peribacteria bacterium
TTCCGCATCACTTACTCGAACAACAAGTCTTGCAAACTCACCATGAGCAGATCCGACAGCTAAGAGAAGATCTCCCTGAGCAGTCCACGTCGGCAGGCCCGTTGCGGGCCCCGGCCTTTGTGCAAGGATGAATACTGAAGGGTTCTCGGCCACTCCATTAAGCGACACAGTCTCCGTCATTAAATCAAACCCACCACCGGATGTACCTGTTGCGGCTCTGCATCCCATCATCATTGCGCCAGTCATTTCGTTTGCAGCGGTAATCTCGTCCTCCGCTTGTTTAACGACCATCCCTGTTTTGTTCTGCATGTCTGCAAGATACGTTAGAAGAGGACTTGAAGGTGTCATCGGGTAGCTCACGTACATACGGCATCCCGCGTGGATGGTTCCAAGCCCCATTGCCTGGCTTCCGGTAAGCAGCATGTGATCACTCCACTGATTATTTGGATCAGGTAACGTCAACTTAAGATCGGCAGCCTCCTCTTCTGTGTACGCGGCACCTGCATCAATGCACTCGAAGTTCTTTTTTACGATGTTTTCACCTTTATGACCGAACTGCTCCCGTACAAGATCCTTGAGACTGTCGTGATTGCGACCGAGGAGTCCCCAGACAACTGAAGTGATCAGTACGTTGCCGAGAATTGGTCGGGCTTTGAGTTCTTTGAGGATGTTTTCTGTCGGCAGATACTTAACTGTGATATTCCGATCGTCGATGATCTTCTGATCTTCACTTGCAAACTTCCACTGTGGAGTTTGATGAAGGATGACTCCTCCTTCTTTAACATCTTCGATGTCTTTTTTGAGTCCGTGATGATTGAAACATACAAGGATATCTACTTTTGTCTCCGTGCTCTGGATCTTTTCGTTGCTGATATCCAATTGATAACTGCTGTGCCCTCCTTTAATGAGCGACATGTACTCGCGATACCCGAACACACAGTACCCCGCACGCTTGAGACCCTTCGCACACATCTCACCGACAGAGTTGATCCCCTGTCCTTGCGCGCCGGTGACTTTAAATGAGATGCGACTCATGACTATTTAATAGACTCGATTAATTTCTCTCCCCACTTTTCTATTTTCTCTTCTTGCCCGTACGGTTCGTTTATAATTGTAAGCGGAGGACAACATTGTTTTCCATTGCTGCTCATAAGAAATTGCTGCATGTGCTCGTTAGCACGCGCCGTGTAGTAGTACCTATAATCACCGAGTGTAATTACTGCGCATGGTTTTTCTTTAAGATCGATGTCCTTTGCGCGCTTCTTGAGAAGCTCATACATGTGAATCCCCAGCTGTCCTTCAATGCCATCCATATTCCAAGTTCCGGATCCTAGTATTAGGATATCTCCTTTAAGCAGATCCTCCGGCTCTGTTTCTTCAGCCTTTTGCACACTGACCTCAAGATCAGGAGCTTTATCCTTGAGAAATGAGACGAGCTCATCCACGACGTATTCCGTGTGGCCGCTGATTGATCCATAGATGACCTGGATACTGGGCATGACGAGCATTGTATACCACAAACCTCAAATTAAGCAGGATATTAGCTCTTAACTTGCAATTACCAATGAGCCAAGAATTATTGACATAAACCAAGAAAAGGGTATTTTTCTTCACCAATGTACACAGCAAGAGCACCAGGATTATCAATAGCATCAGATGTAGCAACTCTTGATGAGGAGCATCCAGATATTGGACAAATTCATATAGCTCTAGATCTGATCAAAACCGGTAGACATGAGCAATGCCGAGCACTCCTTGAAGAACAACATGAAGTAATGGGCGACCAACTTGGAAATGTTGCGACACAACTTGTTGGAAGTATGTGTATGCATGGAAAACATTTGGAAGCTGCAAAATTCGTTCAGGGAATGCAAAATTTCTTACCACCCGAAGACCTTTCACTCCTTTTAATGTTAATTGGGAGATCAGCTATTGATGCAGGAAATACAGAAGCATACATGGTACTTATTGAAACATGCTTCACAATGTTTCAATCCGATCCATTATCAGAGCAATTAGTAAGAGATCATGGACCAGGAAGTTTTAATAGACTCTGTGACACAATCCCAACAGGATAAATACACCCCCCTATATGAGTGAAGAATCAGCATCATCTCGTAAGCTACCAGTAGATTATCTCAGAGCAGCCTCAAATGAACCTGAGGCAGCATTAACAGTAGCAATTGCTGAGGGTAATTGGGAAGCTGCTAAAGTCCTCTACGAATCACCTATTGTTCGAACTAATTCAGGAGCGGCACTCGCTAGGATTTCAGCTACATTAGTAGAACAAGGACATCAAACAACTCCTTCTGCTCTTTCAGCTGCTTTAGCTACTCCTCTTGAGACAGAAGAAACTTAATCCTTCCTTGCGTATAAAACCCCTTCCCCTGTAGGATTTGAGCCATTATGAAGCTCAATAAACTATTTCGCCGTGCCGTTGAAATTGGAATCACTGCCGACCCCCGTGGTAAGGAACGTATCAATAAGAAATTAAAGAAGACGAAAGAGAAGATGTCCAAAGCAAAAGGAGCTGAAAAGAGGTACTTCGATGAGGAGCGAACTTGGAATCCATTCCCCGACTCACGCATTCTATGGGGAACCGGTAACGAAGAAGTAAAGAAGTTGATGGTTGGAGTAGATATAGAAACTGCGGAACTGCTTCTTGCCGATCAACTTAAAAGAGGTGGGAAGAAAATTGATGCGATTATGGCTCACCATCCGGAAGGTCGTGCACTCGCAGATCTGGATAAGATCCTTGAGGTACAAATTGATATTTTCGCGGAAGTTGGAGTTCCTGTTAACTGGAGCGAGGCAGCTCTACGTCCTCGTGCTGAGCGAATTTGGAGATCAATCCATGCAGACAATTTGTTGCGCGTAGAACAGGCAGCTGAACTCTTGAAGATTCCTGTGTTCAACTGCCACACAATTACAGACAACCTTGTGTGGAGATTCATCGAAAAGAAGATCGTCAAAAAGAAATTCGATGAGCTGGATGAGATAATTAATGCACTCAATAAAATTGAGGAGTTTGATTACTACGCAAAGAAAGGAAGTCCTGCAATTCTTGTGAATGGATCCAAGAGCAATAGGCCTGGAAAAATTGTTGCTACCGAATTCAGTGGTGGAACAAATGGGCCGGAAGAGTTTATAGAAAAACAAGCTCAGGCTGGAGTTGGAACTATTCTTGCCATGCACTTTACTGAGAAGGAAGTAGAACTTGGTAAGAAGCACCACGTGAATATGATCCAGACGAACCACATTGCTTCAGATGCGCTTGGAATGAACCTATTGCTGGATAAACTAGCAAAAGAAGAAAGTTCACTGGGTAACACTCTGGATGTTTCAGGATTCGTTCGTGTAAAAAGGAAAGCGTAAGGCCGTTTTAGAACAGAATCTGCCCCTTAAGACCCTTGATTTTTTCGCCTTACTTGACTACTGTCCGCGCGCAGTACCGATTTCACATATGAATATGCAAGTTTCGGCTTCTAAGAGCCAAAAATCAGCAACTGGTGGCACTCCTTTCGATGAGATTGCAACCACAGAACAACGCGAAAAAGAGCGTGTTGCCAAGGAATTTTCCGCTATGGAAAAGGAAAAAGTGGAAGTTTCTCAGGCAGTTTCCCAAAAAGAGCAACAAGCGGGAGATGAGATGAAAGAACAGGCGAAAAAGGAGATCCAGGCCTACGTGGAAGACGAGCCAAATCAGATTTTAAAAGACGCAAAAAAGAACGGGAAGAAAGAGTGTGAAAAGCTCGATGAAAGTTACTTTGCAAATGAGGAGAAGGTGGCTGATGAGTTGGTGAAAGAGATGCTTCAACCAGACTTTCCCCTATAGGAATGGCGATAGTTCAAATGCAGAAAGTAGCGGTCTTAGCCCATCAGTCCCTGAAGGAGAAATTACTTACGGAATTACATGAAGCAGGAATGCTTGAAGTAAGTGAAAGGAAAGATGGAATTTCTATTGATCATACTGAGGTTCAGTACAGAAGTGCGGAACTTTCATTCGCAATTGATGTTTTAAAGGGTGTTGCATCAAAGGAAACGCAGGCAGTTGCAGCCAAAAAAGCGACTCAGGAAGAAGTAGTGCATGCCGCAACGCATACAGATATTCGCGACATCATTGATAAGCTCCACAAGCTGGAAGAGAGCGATACAGAAACGGAGCGCAGCCTTCAGGAGACAATAAACCTTACTGAAGTCCTATCTCCATGGCGTGATCTTGCGTACAAACTGAATGATCCAACTGAAACTGAAACCAGTATTCGCATTTACGGATTTGTTCCGGAATCAAAACTGAATCTTCTGAAGGAAAATCTCAAAAGAGAGATGAAGAAGAGTGAGGTGTCTGTAGTATCCAGTGATAAAGGACAGGCTGCATGCACAGCTCTTGTATGGAAGAGTGAAAAATCTAAGTTCGAAGAAGTTTCAACTACACTCGGTTGGTCATCTGTTGATCTTCCGGAAGGAGAAGGAACTCCAAAAGACATCTACGAAGAGTTGCAGGCTCATCAAAAAGAATTGACCAAGCAGAAAGACCGTAATCACGCAGAACGAGTGAAACTATCAGTGGAATTACCTAATCTGATCAAAGCACGCACGTTTCTTCGTTGGCTTAATGAGAAACAGTCAGTGCGTGAGGCAATGGCAGAGACAGAAAGCACTCTTACAATCCTCGGTTGGATGCCCAAGAAAGACATTCAGAAACTTGAGAATAAACTCAATAAGATCTCACCTGCTATTGCAATTCTAAAAGTGAAAGCAGATGAAGGTGAAGAGGTTCCTGTTCTTTTAAAAAACCCTCTGCTTGTTACACCTTTTGAGAGTGTTACAGGACTTTATGGACTTCCACTCTCAAACGAGATGGACCCCACAAAGGCCCTCTCCCCTTTCTTTATTCTCTACTTTGCACTCTGTCTTACAGATGCGGGGTATGGTGCCGTTCTCGCCCTTGTATTTGGAATTGCAATCTTCAAAAAGAAGTTATCCATTGAGCAGGCACGACTGGTGTGGCTGCTCTTTTTTGGTGGAATTGTGACCATTCTCGTTTCAATTCCATTCGGAGGATACTTCGGTCTTGCCCCTGAGCAGGTTCCTGCTTTTCTTACGAAGCAGACCGCAGAAGGTATCTACTTCAAAGGGCAGATCTGGAACTTGAACAATCAATCCGGAGTGACGTTCCTCCAGAACCTTTCACTCGCACTTGGAATTACACATTTATTCTTTGGAATGTTCCTCGCGGGATGGCACAAGTTCGTGCACGGCAAGAGGATGGAAGCTCTTTGGGTAGACTTCACAAACCATCTGATACTTGGAGCAGTTATTTTCTATGCAGTTGCACCTGAGCATATGGCTCAGATTGCTCAGTACGTGCTCTACGGATCTCTCGTGATATTTATTTGGGGTAAAGGATACGGAACCAAGTGGTACCTCCGCCCTATTATGGGTACTCTGGGATTGATCAACTTTGTGATTAGCTTGCTAAGTAATGGACTCAGTTACCTGCGTATTCTCGCGCTCGGTCTTGTAACAGGTGCCATTGCAGCAGCGGTAGATCAGGTTGCAGTGGAGATGGGCAAACTTTTCCCAATCTGGCTCGCGATCCCGATAATTATTCTTGTGCTCGTCCTCGGGCACCTTGTTTCCATTGCACTGAATACTCTCGGAAGTTTCATTCACTCCGGTCGTCTTCAGTTCATCGAATTCTTCTCTCAGTTCTTTGAGGGAGGAGGTCGCGGGTTTACTCCCTTTAAACGTTCGACATCTTAATTTTATCTATTTCCTCCTTATTATCATGAAACGTTCAGTTTCTATCGCAGCAGCCGCCGGAGCACTCGCTCCTCTGGTTGCATTCGCTCAAGAGCCTGCCGCAGTCTCAACTGCAGGTGCAGCTCAGTGGGGTCTCATGCTCGCATTCTTTGGTGCATCGACCGCCACATTTCTATCCTGTCTCGGCTCCATTCTTGGAGTTAGTATGACAGGACAAGCCGGTGCAGGACTTCTCACAGAGAAGCCGGATCTCGCCGGTAAGGTGATCACCCTTATGGTTCTTCCTGGTTCACAGGGGCTATATGGAATGGTTATCTCTCTTCTCTTCATCTTCAACTACGGTCCGGTAGTTACAGGTGAGGTCGCAATCTCCACGAGTCAGGGTCTTGTGATGTTCGCGGCATTCCTGCCAGTCGCAATTACCTGCCTGACTTCATCTCCATACCAGTCAAAGGTATGTAGTGCCGGAATGCACATGCTTGCGAAGGACGACAAGCTGACAGGTCGTGTTATTACGATGGCAGCTTTGGTTGAGACCTACGCACTTCTCGGATTCCTGATTTCATTCTTCATGTTGAACAACTTCAAGATCGGAATCTTGGGATAATCCTCTGACTTTTTGACTATTTTGACTCCTTAAATATTATGGCTCTACAAGACATCCTCGATGCAATCGTTGAAGAAGCCGATAAGCAGATAGCTGACGCACGTGCTGCTCATCAAAAAGAACTGAGCAAAATGCGCGAAGACAGCGAACGCAATCTTTCTACAAAGAAGCAGGAAACTGCTGTGCAAAAAGAGCAGAAGAAAAATCAGCTTAAGACAAAAGCTCAGGCGCATGGCGAAGCCATAAGACGCAACGAGCTTCTAAAGAAGAAACAGGAGCTACTTGATAGTCTTTATAAGAAGGTAACTAAGAAATTGTGCTCTCTTCCTGAGAAAGAAGTAGAACCTCTGCTTCGTGAATGCATCAAACTGATAAAGGAGAAGGGTGACATTTTCCCATCGGAAGCTCACGAGAATATTCTTAAGAAGCTTGTGCCTTCCCAGCAATTTAGTATGCAAAAGCCTACTAAAGCGCAGGGAGGTTTTCTGTTTGTATCTAAGGATATTGAGCAGGATTTCACTTTTGAACACCTCGTAGAGCACGCACTCCGTCCTGCAACAGAACTTGACTCCGCATCACAGCTCTTTTAATGCCAGAAATCTCTTCCATTGTCGGCCAGCACTTCGCTTTCGCCTCCGGGCGGATAGGAACGCTGCAACTCCTGCTGCTAACGCAGTCAGATGTTGACCGAATGCTAGGTGCGCACAGTGGAAAAGAGGCCGAAGCTATTCTCACGGAGTTGAAACTCACCAGCATGATTGATCAGGGCATTGGAAAAGGCGAAGAGATCTTAAAAGCTGTTGGTGGATGGGTAAGAAAAGAAGTGGAATCTATGTCTCCCCTCTCAAAGGATCCTATCTTCCACATTCTCTGGCTGGAAGAGGATGCTCCGTTGATTTCGTACATGCTCAAGAATCATCACGGACTAACTTCTGAGATCAGTAGAGAACCAATCAGTGGAATGACTGCTTATGATCCTGAAGCGCTCAAGGCTTTGATCGAGGAAGGAACGGAAGGAACACTTCCAAGTCATCTGATCAAGTTCATCAAAGAGATGAAGAACTTAAGTGACATTACTCCTCAGAAAATTGACGCTTCTGTTGCACAATTCGTCGCGAACTTACAGCTCAAACTTGCACGAACTAGCGGAAGCAAAGAAATCCGCCGTTACGTCAGCCACAGAATTGATTTGATTAACATACGAACTGCGGTCCGCCTTCTTAAGGAGGAAATGGAGGACCCACAGTCGTTATTTTTGGATGGAGGTACGCTTAATCCAAAGAAATTGATGAGTGATCTCAGTCAGATTGTTGCCACAGTTGAGCGCTCAAGCCTTCCTGTATCACTTGGAGAAGCCGTGCGTGAAGGTGCGGAAGATACGAATGTTATTGAGCAGGGCTGCAGCGAAGTGATCGCATCTGATATTGCACGAATGTGGAACGTACCGCTTACGATTGATCCTCTCTTTGCATTTGCTGCATTGACGATCTCTCAGCTGAGACTTCTTAGAGTGCTTTTGATAGCGAAGAGGAACGGACTCAGTCCGCAGGAAGTTAAAAAAGTTCTCCCACCATTCCTATCTGCTTCCCACTACAGAATTTAATGAGCAGTTACCGCATTGCTGTTGTAGGCTCACGTGAAACGGTCGCAGGATTCGCACTCCTGGGAGCGGATGTAGTACCTGTGGATTCAGGTAAGCAAGCAGTAGAAGAACTTCTACGCTTAAAGAAAGAGGTGGTGAATGAAGGGGGGATTGATAGGAATATGTATGCAATTGTATTTATTACAGAAGACCTCGCGAGCGGCATTTCTGCCGATGATGAAAAGAAGCTCGCTCGGGGGGCCTTGCCCGCCATTATTCCTTTACCTTCACACGAAGGTTCCACAGGCTACGGACTTCAGCGTCTAAAGCGAATTGTGGAACGCGCTGTAGGATCAGATATTTTGCAGTAACAGCGCAATTAATCTTGTTTATTTTCCCATTTATCTCACATGTCCAACGCTACAATTACGAAAGTTGCCGGACCACTCGTAGTCGCCAAAGGAATGAAAGAGGCGAAAATGTTTGAGGTGGTTCGTGTATCGAAAGAAAAGCTCATCGGAGAAGTGATTGAACTCCACGGTGATGAAGCTTCCATTCAGGTGTATGAAGAAACGTCCGGAGTAGGACCGGGAGAACCGGTCGAGCGAACAGGGTTAACACTCTCTGTTGATCTCGGACCCGGACTTCTCGAGTCATTCTATGATGGAATTCAGCGACCTCTACAAAAGATTGAGGAGGAAGCTAAGAGTGCTTTTATTTCACGTGGAATTGAGGTGCCTGGTCTGGATAGGGAGAGAAAATGGGAATTCAAAGCTGTTGCATCAGCCGGAGATACAGTCACAGGAGGAGACATTATTGGAACTGTTCAGGAAACAACGTTGATTGAGCACAAAGTGATGGTTCCACCGGATGTTGCCGGAACAATAAAGAGCATTGAGTCCGGATCGTTCACAGTTGAGGAAGTGGTTGCAGTGATTGATCCTGAGGGAGGCAAAGCAGTGGAAGTAACGATGATGCAAAAGTGGCCGATTCGAATCCCACGTCCAATCAAGCAAAAGAAGTTCCCGGATGAGCCACTGGCAACCGGTATGCGTATTTTGGATACTCTCTTTCCGATTACCCGTGGAGGTGCAGGAGCAATCCCGGGACCGTTTGGATCCGGAAAGACTGTTACACAGCAAAGCCTCGCTAAGTTCTGTGACGCACAGGTGATTGTTTATATTGGATGTGGAGAGCGTGGAAACGAGATGACTGAGGTGCTTAAGGAATTCCCTCACCTTAAAGATCCGAATACAGGTGAGCCTCTTATGAAACGAACTGTGTTGATTGCTAATACTTCTAACATGCCTGTGGCTGCTCGTGAAGCGAGTGTGTACACGGGAATCACCATTGCGGAGTACTACCGCGATATGGGATACGACGTTGCCTTGATGGCAGACTCCACTTCACGTTGGGCAGAAGCCATGCGTGAGATGTCCGGACGTCTTCAGGAGATGCCCGGTGAGGAAGGATATCCCGCATACCTTGGATCACGAACAGCAGGATTCTACGAGCGAACCGGAATTGTTGAATGCCTTGGATCAGATGAGCGAAAAGGATCACTCAGTGCGATTGGTGCCGTTTCCCCTCCGGGTGGAGACTTCTCTGAGCCTGTGACCCAAAACACGCTCCGTGTGACAAAAGTATTCTGGGCACTGGACGCAAAGCTCCAGTACAAACGTCACTACCCTGCCATCAACTGGCTGCAGAGCTACTCACTTTATATTGATAACCTCGAGGGATACTACGCCAAGGAAATTGCAGATGACTTCTCAAGTAACAGGAACCGCGCACAGGCGATCTTGCAGGAAGAGAGCAAGTTGGAAGAAATTGTGCGACTTGTTGGAACAGATGCACTATCGCTAAAAGAACAATTGACTCTGGAAACAGCACGAATGATCCGTGAGGACTTCCTATTCCAGAATGCGTTTGACCCGATTGACGCATACTCTTCACTTCGAAAGCAGTACCGATTGTTGCGCGCGATCCTTTCATTCCAGGATGCCGCACTGCCTGTAATTGAGCAGGAAGACTTTGAATTCAAAAAACTACAGGAGCTCACAGTAAAAGAGCAGATTGCTCAGGCGAGTTTCATTCCTGAAGAAGAGGTAGAAGATAAATTTGATGCACTTGAAGAAGAGATTAAGAAACAAATTTCTTCACTTAAGATTTCCTAAGTTCCAATCCCTATTCCCTAATCCCTAAAATCATGTCCACCGCCTACAAAACAGTGCAAGACATCGCAGGACCTCTCATGATCGTCAAAGACGTAGAGGGAGTTACCTACGATGAGCTCTGCGAAGTTGAACTTCCCAACGGACAGAAGCGTCTCGGTAAAGTGCTTGAGTCACGAACCGGAATGGCTGTCGTACAGCTCTTCGAAGCTGCACAGGGAGTGTCTACTGAAGGAACGAAAGTTCGCTTCCTGCAGCGCACATTCGAGATTGGAGTTTCTGAGGATATCCTCGGACGCGTTTTCTCCGGTTCCGGTCGACCAATTGACGGTGGCCCTGAGGTTGTCCCCGAAAAGAAGTTGGATATTAATGGAGCTCCTATCAATCCTTATTCACGTGACTTCCCTAAGTCTTTCATTCAGACAGGTATCTCGAGCATTGACCTTCTAAACACTCTTGTTCGAGGCCAGAAGCTTCCTCTCTTCTCCGGTGCAGGTCTTCCACATAACCAGCTTGCAACGCAGATCGCGAGACAGGCACGTGTGCTTGGTCAGGATGAAGTTGAGAAAGGAGCTACTAATCCGGACGCAACTGCAGGAGAAGGAGAGAAGTTCGCTGTTGTATTCGCTGCTATGGGTGTGACATTTGAGGAGGCGAAATACTTCCAGACAGAGCTTGAGAAAAGTGGAGCACTCTCACGTTCCGTACTTTTCCTAAATACAGCTGATAATCCGGTGGTTGAGCGTATTGCAACTCCACGTCTTGCTCTTACTGCAGCTGAGTATCTGGCTTACGAGAAGGATTACCACGTAACTGTGATTCTTACGGACATGACTAACTACTGTGAGGCTCTTCGTGAGGTTTCCGCCGCACGTAAAGAGGTTCCCGGTCGTCGTGGTTATCCCGGTTACCTATACACGGACCTTGCGACTCTTTACGAACGCGCAGGTCGTATTAAGGGTAAGGACGGATCAATCACTCAGATCCCTATTCTAACAATGCCGGAAGATGACGTGACCCACCCGATTCCTGACCTTACGGGATACATCACAGAAGGACAGATTCGTCTGGATCGTGGTTTGCACCAACAAGGTATCTACCCACCGATCATCCCTATGGGATCTCTCTCACGTCTTAAGCCCGGTGTGCAGGGGGAAGAACACACACGTGATGACCACAAAGAAGTGGATAACCAGGTAACTGCCGCATATGCACGTGGTGTTGAAGTTCATGAG
>CAYUBO010000026.1:0-10944 GCA_964443095.1 uncultured Candidatus Peribacteria bacterium
AGCGAAGCTTGCCCTCTAGGACACCGCCTGCGTAAGCTGGCGGTAGTTCATTTCGTACGTTTTTTGGGCTTTTTTTGTCCCCGTTTACGGGATATTCCTCTGTTGCCGCAGGAGCGTTTCCATGAGGAATCTTATACTTCTCGCTGCAAGCTACGTTTTCTACGCGGTCTGGGATTGGAGATTTTTGGGCCTCCTCGCAGTCATTACTCTCACACAGTTTGTGCTGGGTATACTCATACCAAAGTCCAATCACAAGAAGATCCTTCTCTGGATTGGGATCATCATGAACATCGGTATTCTGGCGTACTTCAAATACGCAGGGTTCTTTGTTGAAGAACTCAGAGACTTGGCGCAATCATTTGGTCACAATCCAAGTTGGCCTGTCCTAAAAATTATTCTCCCGATTGGAGTCTCGTTCTACACATTCCAGTCACTTAGTTACACAATCGATGTGTTCCGCGGAAAACAGAAACCAACAAAGAGCCTTTTAAACTTCGCGCTCTTTGTTGCATTCTTTCCGCAGCTCATCGCAGGTCCTATTGAGCGGGCCAGTCGGCTTCTTAGTCAACTTGAAAAGCGTCTACCGCTCTCAAGGGAAATGATTTCAGTTGGGTGCTACTTGATTGTATGGGGGCTTGTGAAAAAAGTTTGTATTGCAGATAACGCAGCACTTATTGCAGATGCTGCATTCTATCCGGATGCAGAACTTGCAGGACTTGATGCGGTACTCGGCACTTTCGCATTCATCATCCAGATTTACGCGGACTTCTCTGGATACAGTGATATTGCTCGCGGACTTGCGGCATTGATGGGGATTGAACTTGTGTGGAATTTCCGGCTTCCATTTTTTGCATCTTCTCCACGTGACTTCTGGAAGCGCTGGCACATCTCACTTTCCGAATGGGTCCGTGACTATATCTACATTCCGCTCGGTGGAAATCGCAAAGGTCGTTCTCGAACAGTATTCAATCTAATGCTCACCATGTCTCTGATGGGTCTCTGGCATGGTGCGGCTTGGCATTTTGTTCTCTGGGGTTTCTATCATGGAATCTTGTTAGTTGTGTATCGTGCATTTGATCTCTTTGTTTCATCAAAGAGTGTGTTGCGTCGCATATTTGGCAATCAATTTATTGCTGTCATCTTATTCTTCATCCTATCCGGATTTGGATGGATGCTTTTCCGAGCACCAACACTGGAAGACTTATGGCATGTAGTCACATCATTTGGATTCACTTCTGCAAATAACTTCACACATTGGTATGTACTATTTTTATGGCTTCCAGTTCTATTGATGCAGTGGTATCAGGCACGTCGCAAAGATCTTCTCGCAGTTCCTCATTCATCACCTTGGCTAAAAGGAGCTTTCTGCGTTATTGCTTTTTACGCATTATTACTTGCTTCACCGGAGCACTTACAGGAATTTATTTATTTCCAATTCTAATTGAAACAATTTTCCACAGTATTGGCCACAGCACTCTGCTGCCTTATTGTCATTGCACTCATTGAGTGGGGTGTTTCTCAGAAAGATTGGCAGGGTGTTAGCGGACATTTGGGAGGCGTATTCCTGAAAGATCGATTAGATATTGTTAGTACAGGATCCGGATTTGACGTATTGGTCTTAGGAGATTCTGCTGCAGCTTCCAGTATGGTTCCGGAAGTTTTTACAAAAGAGACCAGAAGAACTATGTACAATCTTGGGCTTGGAACACATCTAAACGATTTCTCCGATGTTGCACTGCTTGAGCAGTATTTGAAGCACAATCCACCTCCAGAATCAGTTATTGCTGTATACACACTGGCCAATTGGTACAAAGTCCCGGATATTAATTTTTTTCGTGAGTACTTTCCTAGTGCCAAAAGAGCATGGTCTCTCTATCTGAAGAGATATATCACGTTTTCAGAAATGACGAGGGTTGCCTTAGCACAAGTATTACCTTCTTTTCAGTACAAGCGTCATATTCGAAGCCTTGTACATTATGTTTTTTCAGGAACCCTTGATATTAGTGCAAAACAAAATGCGTCTAAAATGGTAGATGTTCAATCAATACGTCCGGCAAATGGATATGGGAATGTTAAATTTAATATTAAGTATGAGTCTGCTGAAAAAATTATCAAAGAAATAATAGAAAACAAACTGAATGATGAGCCTTATAAACCTCAAAAAATAAATGATGCACTCTTAAAGCATCTATGTGAAACAGGAGAAAAAAATGGTGTTCCTATATGGTTAGTAATTGGCCCTATCCCAAAAAAACATATACAAGTGCCGGAGATACAGCACCTGATATCTGAAGTGGATCTTTACCTGCGCAATGTAACGCTTGATTATCCCGGATGTAAACGTTTTGAGCGCAATGTAATTGCTGTACCTCAGTTTTCCGGAGAGCGGATGTACCATCCTAATGAGCGTGGAGCTAAATGGTTTACAAAAAAATTGCAGAGCACTATAGAAAAGAGCTGCGACAAAAGTAGTACTAATCTAACTCCTCGGTGTAGTCCCATTTCCCCTCTCCGCCGTTCCATTCGGCGTCTTCTTCGTAACAAATCTCTGCACGTACATAGATCTTTTTCCCATTTTCCTCATAGTAGCAGGAGGGGTAGGGCCTAAATGTCCTTCCACGAATCAAATCCAGAAACTTCCGTCCTGTTGTCGGTGCATCAAGATCTAACTTTTCAATTTCGTACCGGTCTTCTTCTTTGTGACGGGTAGCAATCGAGTCATCCTGCTTTATCGGCTTTACTTCACCTGCACGAACTACTGGCCAGGTCTCTTTAAATAGATCAACAATCTCCCGGAGGGTTTTGTTGTAGAAAGATTTATCGTTATCAACCGGTTCAATCTCTACTTTTCTCTGCGCAACAATGTCACCGGTATCCACACCTTCTTCAATGTAGTGGAGCGTTACACCCGCAGGACTTCCATCTACAAATGGCCAGACATCCGGATTCATTCCACGGTTGTATGGGAGATATCCCGGGTGAAAGTTGATCGTGCCGTGCTTAAATAGTGATAGGAACTCAGGTTTTAGGATGTAGTACCAGAAAGCAGCAATGCAAATGTCTGCTCCGAGCGCCTCAATCTCTTTTAGCTTCTCCGGATCACGCAGATCATCCGCAGTGTAGATCTTTTCTTTCGGCAAACCTGTCGCCTCAATAATCCTCTCAACCCCCCTTTGTCTTTTTGGCTTGTGTAAGCAGAGTCCTACTATTTCATCTTCCTGCTGACTTGCTAGAAATTCTGCAATTTTCCATCCGGGCCACTGGTTGGCAAGAAGAAAAACTTTCATGAGGCGCTCAGTATACGTCGTAACTCCTTTCCGATGAACTTCACGTCCTCCTCAGTCAGGTCATGACGACTTGGAAGATTGATTCCACGGTCAGCAACACGGTAAGTAACAGGATTACTATCACTAAGATCCTGATTTACCATCGGGAGACTACTAATTGGCGGGAAGAACGGACGTGAGTCGATACCAACTCCCCTTAGTTCCTTCATCAAATCATCCTGAGCAATCCCAAAATCTTTCTCCATTACAAATGATGTCTGCCAGAAGTTACAGTAGACATTCGGACGTTCAATAGAAAGCTTCAAGCCATCAATCCCACTTAGTTCATCCTTATACCACTCATAGTTCTGCCTCTTTTTTTCCAAAAGTTCATCCATCCTCTCCACTTGCGCGAGCGCAAAGGCTGCCTGGACGTTTGTCATGTTGTATTTAATTCCCCAGCGCACCGCAGTAAGCGGTCTTCCACCATCACGACCATGATTTGCGATCACTAGGATCGTATCGTGCAGCTTTTTGTCATTAGTACAAATGGCTCCGCCCTCTCCGGCGACAGCAATCTTCGATCCGTGAAAACTGAACACGCCAGCATCACTTAATCCACCCGTCTTCTTATCGTTATAAGTTGATCCGAGTGATGGAGCGGCATCTTCAATCACTGCAATGCCATGTTTTTTTGCGATAGCATTGATCTCGTCCATTTCAGCGGGGTGTCCGTATGTGTGCACCACAATTATCGCTTTAGTTTTATCCGTAATTGCTTTTTCAATTGCAGCAGGGGAGATGCACCATGTGTCTTCTTCGATATCAACGAAGATCGGTGTTGCACCAAGGTAGGTAACTGGTGCTGCGGAAGCGACCCACGTCATGTCCGGTGCTATCACTTCATCTCCGGGGCCTATCCCAAGTGCCCATAGGCTCAAATGGAGTCCGCCGGTACAACTACTCGTTGCAATTGCATACTCAGTACCCACATATTCGGCCATTTCTTTCTCAAATTTTTGGACGTACTCGTAGCATCGAGCATCCCAGCAGTTGGTAATTGCTTCAGTCACATAATCGATCTCTTTCTGGGAAATCGATGGCCCTGCGGTACAGATGAGGTTACCTGTGGGGGTGGAATAAGTTGCTATAGCTACATCTTACAAGCTTTTAGCTTTTAGCTTGTAGTTTTTTAGTGAAATAATGATAATTCTAAAAGCTGAAAGCTATAGCTACTCCCCAAGAATTCTAGTACTGTTTTTCCCATGCTTACGGACAAGAAAATCTCGGTTGTTCCCATCTGTTATAAAGATGAGGGATCTGTGCGTGAAATGTACAAGCAAGTGACGGAGGCTATGAAGGAAATCACAGACAATTACGAGATTATTTACGTGAATGATTGCAGCCCGGATGATTCAATGGAGATCTTCAAAGAGCTAGCTGAGAAAGATCCGAAGTTAACAGTGATCACACACTCTAGGAACTTCAATTCACAAATGGCGTTCACATCCGGACTCAGGTATTGCACCGGTGATGCGGCAATTATCCTCGACGGTGACCTTCAAGATCCGCCTGCACTATTTCCGGACATGGTGAAAAAGTGGCTCGAGGGAAATGATGTTGTGTACGGAGTTCGTACAAGTAGGGAAGAAGGATGGCTCATTCATTTCTGTCGCAAAGTTTTCTATCGCATCTTCCAGAAACTTTCCTACATCCGTGTTCCTGTAGATGTCGGAGATTTTTCTTTAATGGATCGCAGAGTTATTGAAGTACTAAACCACATGCCTGAACGTGATCGATTCTTCCGCGGGCTTCGTGCGTGGGTCGGATTCAAACAAACTGGAGTTCCGTACCACCGTCTTGATCGTTTCGATGGTCGTAGGGCGCCATCCAGTCTTCGTGGGTATATCTGGTATGCCAAAAATGGCATCCTATCTTTTTCACGTGCGCCACTGGAGTTTATTACGTATTTGGGATTCTTTTTTACCTTAATCGCATTCATCGCCATCGCCATTTATCTTGCAGTATGGCTTATTGTTCCACCGGAATACTCACCACCCGGAATAATTACAATCATAATCCTGATTCTATTTTTTGGTGGTGTTCAACTGCTCAGCATCAGTATTGTTGGTGAATACATCAGCAAAATCTTTGATGAAGTGAAACAGCGTCCACCATACATCATCGATAATATCCTCAACGACTATCGTGGATGGATGGATGAGAAAGAATAATAGAGATTAGAATAATAGAATAAGAGGTTTTTTGTATAACTAGCCCTATTATTCTCTTACTCTGTTATTCTCTTATTCTCACCTCCAGACAGATTCATCTGGATTAGCGATCAATGAGATCGAATCCATTAGAAGTTGCCAGTAGTTGAACTTCAGATTCACAGTGTGTTCGTTTGGTGAGAGGAGAATTGCAGGGTACACAGTGTCTGCAATGCCAACCCCCGTGTATTCGCCATCTACCTTTACTCTCCAACCGGGGAGCAGGTTTTGCGAAACTACAAGCCACTGCCAATGAGGGGAGTATGTGGAGATCTGAATACTCGTAGGGTCTTCCCGATCAATCTGAATTGTTCCTTCTGCAGAGTAGGCCCCCTTCTGTTCACAGCCTTCACACTCTATAAGCGTAAGGCGGGCACCCCTCCTCTCGTTCACAAGTTTGTTGAAAGCTTCCTCTGCATTTGGTTCCATGAACTCCACTTTTGATACAAAGTATGCAAGCGGCTGTGCATCTGGATTCCTAAACACATAGACAGGAATATCTCTTTCGGTCACTTCTTCTGTGTGCACTCGCCGCAAGCCCACCTGCTGCAGTGGCCAACTGCTCACAACGTGGTCAATTCCAAGAATGTTGAACAGGAAGTAGCGTTGTCCCAATGTTTGCAGCATCTCCTTCACAGTCTTTCCAGATCCTACAAGGGAAGCTTCCGGATCAATTCTAACTGCTTCAGACCCAATGGCACCAAGAAGTCTCCCCATGCGCTTAGAGTGTAGTGGTTCGTAGTAATCTGCACTGTTTAAGCCCCACAAGAGGTTTTCATTCGGTTGAATTGTATGCTTATGCATTGCATTTATTTCTCCTCGCGTTGCATTACGTAACTGCAATGCTTCCCGAATACCGTGTCCTGGCAGGAACGAGAACGTCCGCTCAGAGTTTTCCTTTAAGTATGCAACAGTGTTTGAAGGAGTTTCGTATTGGCTTCTATTAATTGTTTGTCTCCACTGCATTGGGATATAAACGATAAGCAAGGTGCACAGACAGTAGACAAGGAGCATCTTCCCTTTGCCTCTTGTTGGGATACGTGTCCATATGCGCTTACTCAATAGGATTCCCGTAAGAATTATTGAGATAATCGGGAAGAAATTATGTGGCTGGAATAATCCGTATCTTGTACTTGCTCCATTAATCAGCGCATTCAAAAATTGCGTCGTAAATGTTTGAATGTGCTCTTGTCCGGCAGATAGAGCTGAACCAGCATTGCCGGGAACAGTATCTAAGAATAGATCAAAACGAGCGTCAAATGATCTTGTGATGCTGTCTCCAAAAGAAGAGAAGACTGCAGGCAAAATAGATGCAACTACTGCCACAAGAGCGAGAAGGGTTCCGCCCCAAAGGAAGAGTTTTGCAATTTTCTGTTGTTGTTTCGATGCCTTCTGCTTCGCCACAAGATCAAATCCCATGGCACAAATAGGTAGAAGAGCGATAGTACCAGCGAACATCCATCGTGCAGGAGAGCCAAGAGTCTTGAATCCCGGAATCCAGTACAGAACATCACGCAAAGGAGAGTACGGAAGTGCTATGAGCACCATTAATACATATACCCCAAGGCAGGTCAGCACAGTTTTATCTTTCCAGTTCTTTGTAATTGCGATCAGCACCAACGCGAGAGGCAATGCACCTATGTAAGGTAACGCTTCCATTGCTCCACTTAAGAATGGTGCATTGAATTGAGGTAGGAGGTATAGGAATGGGAACAATGTTCCGATTGTTCGTCCTTCTAGTCCTGCAAGAGCGATGGGATCACTTCTCGGAGATAGTATCGAATATCCAACTGCAGGTATCGTGCGAATCAATCCGATTAGTGTACCAACTGCAAACATTACAAGAACTGTTGTAATGAGCGTCTTTGCGTTTTCCCGGTCTTCACTCCACTCAGATACTATTTTTACAACTGCAAAAATCGCACCAATTGCCATTAGAATTACAGCGTAGTGAAAGTGCACACCAAGCCATGCGAGCGCAACAACAATGCTTCCCATAATTCCTCCTCTCTTAGGATCATCCATCGCATTCTGAATCGCATAAAGGAGAAGTGGGGTGAGCAGTAGAGCAAAAGCATTACCTGGTGCGAACATCCATGGCCAAAGTGCGAGAGAAAAGATGGCTCCACTGGTTATGCTTGAAAGTGGTGAGAATCCTTCTCTTTTCAATACCAACGTAAAGAAAAGTGCGCCACCCAACAGGTAGAGAAATACTGTCCAGTGCAGTGTGGTTACTGGTGATAGAAGTGGGAGCAACAAATAAAGAAGTGGATGGAACAGATACCCATTCGTCAAAAATGCAGGAAATCCGTGAAAATTCATGCTGTTCCACAATGCAGATGGAGTGAATATGTGTTGATCGAATAAAGTTAGGAATGGATAAACCTCCATGCGTGCATCTTTATGTGCAAAAGCCCCGTTCCCAAGGAGAAGCGGGTAAAAGAGTAGGAGAAGGAATATTGCATGCACAAGGATTATTCCCTGCCACCTATCAAGCCGGATATTCATCTGCTTTCGCGGCATCCAGGAAAGCATCCTAACTCTTTTGTTCAAAAAAATATACTTGTCAGCGATTCTGTGTTGTTTGGTATCATCCTTTCTGTGAGTGTCGAACCACAACTTCTGCAAGTAAACCAAATAGGCCTATTTGAATTCCAGTAAGCAAAAGAAGCATTCCGGCGTCGGAGATATTACTATCTTCCACGATGGTGTAGATGATTGTCCCAAGTCCAGAGATTGTGAGAAGAATACTTGGCCACAGGAAGAATTTTATCGGGCGGAAATAGGTTGTTATCCGGATGATCAACGCAAGGAAATTCAGGAAATGCTTGATTCCATTTAAACCGGAGGACATAGAGCTTTTGCCCTGTCTTTTGAAGTAATCAATCGGATAGAACTCAACAAGATGGTCGTTCGTCAGTGATGCGAGAGTTATTGTGAGGGTAAATGAGAAACCCTGTGGGTACAGATGCATGTATTTTTCGACGAGTTCTCTGGTGAAGATACGTAGGCCGGAATTTGTATCCGGAATTTTCATTCCAACAAGAGAGTTGGCGAGCATGTTCACTACTGCCTTTGCGGGTCTGCGAATCAGCGGAATCTTCACACCCTTCTTTGTGCGTGCTCCGACAACCATATCTAGCTCCTTCTCGCGCAGTATCTGCAACATCGAATTGAGCTGCTCAATAGGGTAGGTTCCATCTGCATCAGTGGTACCAATCAATTCCCCTTTGGAATGCCGGATCCCTGTCTTGATCGATGCACCATAACCACGATTCTGTTTATGGTTGATTACTTTCATCTCAGAAACAGAGAGACCGGAGAGAATCTCTGATGTTTTGTCCGAGCTTCCATCGTTCACCACAACTATTTCAAAATCCTCACCGAGCTTGCTCAGTGCATCCTTCGCAGAGAGAACAGTCTGTTCAATGGACTGCTCCTCGTTGAAGACCGGAATCAGGAGAGTAAACATACCGGCACAGTATAGTCCCTTATTTGTCCTCACATTCAACAAATTGCATCTCTTTTAGCCCTCTGCGCTTTGTGGGCTTGGAAACGCTCTTCCACGATTTGCGGGCACAATTGAAGCATGGGCCAACTATGGAAATCGGGACATGCTCTACAAGCCAGTGTGCAGGAGGAAGCTTTCCAAAACCAAAGATCATTCGCATAGCCCACTCAACAATCACTCGAGACAGTGGTATTTGCTTTGGCCTGTAACCGTACTCCGGTTTTGTGGGTCTCCATCCATTACGAATGAACGAACCTCTCTTTTTGAAGTCCAGCATGTGCCCGTGCATATCCAGTGCCTCATCCAGAGGGATTTCATCGAGTTGCAACAGGTTCGCGTTTCGCATCTCATCAAGCAAAGTCACTGCTGTATCCGATCTGGCAAGAACAACAGAGTAGCCACCTCGCCTCTCTTCGTACTTTGGTGACCATGCATCACCAACAGAAATATCTGTCAGTTCATTTGTGAAATCGACGAGTTGCAATGAACTCTTTGTTATAAAGAAGGGGATGAGGTAGTTGTAATGGAACTTCTCTGCCTTTAAAACGCGTCCATCCTTTAAAATTATCTGCAAATATCCCGGCCACTCACCTGCGCGGTACTTAAGATCAGAAATTTCTTCTTCGGACTTCACTCCGTTTGATCTAAGAAAGCTTCGGATGGCATCAAAACGCATCTGGGTTCCCATGTAAGGCCCAAAGACATACTTAATGTTACGTACGGATGGATGATCCATCTTCTGGAGCTTCCGAATTGCTGCAACTTGATCCGGCAACCCGATGTATGCGAGAGGACCTTCTTCATTTTCCAACTTTCCGAGGATCTCATTGGTCGGAGTCACGCTGTAGACACTACCTGCGCATGCAAGTATCTCTTCTTCAGTGCGTGCGATTACAGGTTCCGCTTGCCATGGCTTTTCTTTGCTCATTTGTAGGCAGATGGCGCCACGAATTTTTTTAGTTTCAATCAGGTGGATTAGTAGTGCAGTGATTACACCGCCGGATGCACTGGAGCGCCGCACGCTATCATCCGTCGAATGCCCGATGTAACTTTTTTCCACTACTCCACTTAGCCAGTTTTCAGGAGTCTTATTAAAAACAAATCGGTTCAGCTCCGGATAGTTACAGTAGCGTGCAGCACACCCATCAAATGCTGCTTGTGGCAGCTCTCCTTCCTTATCCGTTCGCACAGGTATCAGTACTCCTCTTTTTTCTTTGTGCTCAAGTAGTCCGTTTGAGAGTCCCACGGGCGTGCCGCACTGTGTGTAGAGTCCCGCATCAATAATTTCTGCCTTTAGTTTGTCGTACCAGATATCAGGCATCTTTCGTACAGATGAAAGTTCTTCTCAGGGCGATCAGTCTCATTACAAACTCAGGAAGCATCCTCTCGATCATTTTTCCAAGAGCGAGCAGTGACTTTGGTCCTGCAGGGATCAAAACAAATGTTTTTTCAGTCTTCACAGAGAGCCTTGCTTTCTTGAATGCAGCCAGAATCTCTTTTCTTGGAACCATCCTGTGAGGCCCTTCGCCATGATCTAGGTGAAGCGTTGCCGAGAGCCAGTGCACCGGTTCCCATAGGACATTTGGTGTTGTCAGAACAAATAATCCGTCTGGCTTGAGCATACGCGAGAGCTCCTGAATGAACTTCTCGGGCCATGGTGTGTGCTCGAGAGTTTCATACGTCAATACCGCATCGAATGATTCATCATCAAATGGCATTGGCATTACATCGAACACATCAACCTTCGCATCAGTGCTGTTCTCTTTCAGATTTTTCAGTGCTCTCTCCTTAAACGTCGGTGACATTGCCATGCACTGAAAGCTTGCAGTCGGGTACTTCTCCTTAAAGAAGATTGTGCCTTTGGCTGTGCGGCAGTCGACATCCAATACGCGTG
>CAYUBO010000027.1:0-10749 GCA_964443095.1 uncultured Candidatus Peribacteria bacterium
GCGCTGTCTTCTTCCTCCTTGGCTGACGCATCTTGCGTAAACTGAGGAGCTTCCCATTCCGCAGTGATAACTTTTTCACTTTGCGGAACTGCAAGTTGAAACTCAATACGAGCCGGGTACTTCGACATGCCACTCGGTGGCACGAATGCCAAGAAGGCAAAGACTCCCAGAATCCCGAATAATGTTATTGGTCTCATACTTATATTATAACACATTTTAGTATTTCTTACAATTCCCCTAATTTGCCCTTAATCATCAATATGGCTAAAAATTCTTAGGATTCCTTTCTTACTACAAGAAAATACGCATCAACTTCACACCTGAAGGAGGTACCTCCACAGGATAGAGTATAACTTCACCTGTTGCATCATTTGTTGCCACTCCCATTTTTCCGGATGCTCCTGTGAGGACTATCTTATTTGGTTCAGTTTCTGAGAAAACAAACTTATAACCTGTTTTGCTCTTGTTATTCATTCTCTCTTTGTAAAGGACCCGAATTATCTCTTTCCTCCCTTTCTCTTCACCAATTAGATCAATAAACTCTTGCACTCTTTCATTTAGTGCTTTCATTCCCTCAATAACTGTCGGTTGTTCATATGAAGCATGCGAGGTTTCCAGTATTGCTTTAGAAACACCGGCTGATGTTTCTACTATTTGTTCATGTGATTCCGCTTCTTCATCATTCAGTGGCTCAAACGGCTCGAGTACAAAATCCTCTCCTGCGTAATTCAGTTTAAATGTATTTCCGTTCTTATCAGTAAAGAGTGAACCGATAGTACTCATAATTGTTCCTGCGGCATCCTTTGCACAATCTTCACCTTTCTGGATTGCTGCAGGGGTCAAAGCACCACCAAGTGCGTACAGCAAACGCTTCACCTCAGAATCTTTATTTGGATCATCTCCATCAGACTTCTCTACAGCAGGTCCTAACAGTTCTGAAACCTTTTGTATTGCTTCCTGCTCTAGAGATGAAAACGGTGCTTCTCTTGGTTTCATCTGTGCCCATTTTGCTATTCGTGGCAATCTTCTAAGCATATCAAACAGCTCCCTGCTTCTTTCGTGCAACAGTGTGTTCTCTTCATCAAGATACAAACGCATCACATCACGATCGAGCCCGTGTGAATTAGCACCCCTTTCTTCACGCACTGCGCGAATTGCTCTGTTCACAATCTCCACAATTTCCTCTAATGATCTGAATGATAATGGTGCACCAGCTCTACGAGCTTTATTTACAGCAATATCCGTCGGATTCTTTTTAGGATCTTTAGGATATTTCTCGTAGTACTCTGCAATCATCTTACGATGGTTTTCTAATACTGTTGGATCAATCCCTTCATTCCGTTTGTTTATATCCCTGAATGCATCACGCATTTCAGACATCGACACATCATTTGCAGGTCTATCTACCTTGTTCTCAGTTGGGGGTTCCGGCATACCTGGTTCAATAGCATGATGCTTAAGTTCTCCATCATCCAATACCTTATAGGTACTCATCTTCTTGCTATCGTGAATGTACACAGTATCCGACTTCTCTGAATAGTAGAGAGCCTGATGATCGTTATCTGTGAACGGGAGGCGTATCCATCTGTAATTCCCTTTCATACGCCGTTTTACATATTCCTTGAGTTTACTTTCATAAGTCTTCTTGTCTTTATTACTAATTACTTCGAATGCTGTATCGTATTCCGAATGGTGGAGAGGTTCACCAACTCCATCTTCAAGCTTTGTTTCTACCCAATTCTTTGCAGCATCAAGCTTGTAGGTAATATCCTCCTCAAAATCATGCCTGTAGAGAGTGTCCGTACTTTCTGAATAGAAGTATGCATTTTCACTATGATGAGGAAGCATGACCCACTCCTTTTCCTTCCTATTGAATCTTGCAACACGCATCACTTCTTTAATCACCTCCTTCCTCTTCTCACCATCACTTGCTAGTAACTTCCTCACTTCATACTGTCTCACATTACTTGCGACTACATATGAATCAAAATCATCTTCATCAAGTTTCGGTATTCCTTTTTCCAGAATTGACTCTTTCCATTCTTTACCAATTAGCTTGTACGTTTTACCCCTATCTCCTTTACACATATAAAGCGAATCTGTTTCAGAAGAATAATAAACATATTCTTTTTTTGTTTTAGATCTACGCAGACTAAAGCTTGGTGCATAATCTGAAAACTTAACCCACTTCTTTTCTATCCCCATCAGGTTCTTAACAACATCCTTATCTCTCGAATACGATAAACTTCGAATTATCACTTGTTTTGCAGAAACTCTCTGTTCATGATCCAAATATCTGAATTCGTAGAGATATTTAAAGTTAGATACTCGTAGGTTGCTCACTTCATCAGCAAGAACCTCCTTTACGTTCGGACTCTGTCCATTTATGTATGCAGTGAGCTTATCTAATGCTTCAAATTTGTATGTATCTGAATCCATGAGTTCTACTTCAATAGCTTTGTAGTACTTCTTCATTTCTTTTATTTTTTCCCGTGCTTCCGGTGTTTTTCGCGTTTCAGCTATTCTGTTTGCTGTATCTACAGCCGGCACTAAACCATCAATGTGCGCAGAAATGAGATGATCTGCATCACGTGGAAACTCACCCTTTCTGTACATTAAAAATTTCTTCCCACTTGCAGTAGTACCAATAGCATATTCTTGTGTTATTGAAGATCCTCCATACTCAACTCTAAAAATTAAATCTCCACCAGCGCCAGCATCATCTACCTCAAAGAAAAAATTGATATCCTTTCCAGGATACTTCTCCTTCAGCTTATCATCTAAGTCCTCACTAATATTCCACAGAACTTCACTCTGCTTACTAGTGAATCTTTCCTCGACCCACGGTTTTTCTATGCGTTTCATAAATTTTTTCACCCTTTCCATTAAGTCCTCTGCTAAAACAGCCTTTTTGCCATCACAATACTCATATTTATTTCTATCTGACAGACGGAACGTATATCTTGTTTTTGATACTTTCTTTTTGTGTCCGAGTTCAAAAATCATTTCATCCTTGTCTGATCCTTTCCTAAACCAGAATGCTGGTCTTTCATGCTTATCTGGATAATGGAACTGAAGGACTTCCTCAAATCTATCACCAAGCTTTTCGAGGGCTTCCTGTTGCATACCGGAGAATTCATCCAAAATCCACGACTTTGGTACTTTAGCAGGTGCACTACCGGGTGTCGGGTACGCTGACGTTGGCGGCCCACTCGGAGGTGTACGTCTCTTGAACGGTTTCGCTGGTGGCGGTGACGAAGGAGTTCTTGGAAAAGCCGATGGTGCGGATGACGGTTTCCTTACCGGGGTCGAATATGAAGGCGTTCCTTTTGCCCCTGGAGGATGCCTCTTCTTAAATGGTGTTGGCCCCTTTGACCGAGAGCCCCATCGCGATGCCCATGGCAAACTCTTCTTTGGTGAAGACTTTGGTGGCGGAGTGCTTGGAGGAGTTGGTACCGCATGTCCTGGACGCGTTGGTGGCGGAGTGGGTTTGCTTGGCCCGCTTGGCGTCCTACCACTGCCTTTGGATGGATACCTCACAATCTTTGGAGCAGTACCGGGAGGATTCAGTCTTCCTCTTGGACCCCTCTGTGGAGGAGCAGTTCTGGATCTGAATCCTGAAGTTGGTGGATCGGTTCTAAATGAAGGTTTCCGGGTAGGACTTTGCTGGAATACCGCTTTCAATCTTCCTTCCAATTGCATCTCTAGACTTCTTGCTGCTTGGTTGAGTTTCTCATTACGCGCTCTCCTTGATGATAATTTATCAAGAAAAACATCTGTGAGTACATCTTCCTGCATCTCAAACCACTTATCGATTGAGATGTACATCATAAGATCATGCAATTGATTCTCATGAAGTTGAATAGATCCACCAATGCTATCCATTACTTCAAACACCTGATTTGTTATGTCATCAGCAATTTTGTCTCTCCACTTTGGTCCGTAGAGATGCTGTGAAAGTTCTGTGATTCTACTGTCAAACCATCCTGTTATGAACTTTTGTAGCTCTTCACGAGTACAGGAAACCTCTTTGCCTTCCTTACCGATGTAAGAAAATGACTCCGGTCCCCTTCCGCCTCCGGGAGATCCCGGTCGAGGATACGGCTGAGGCTGACTCGGATTCCTACTGCACAGCCTATTCTCCTTCCAGAAGTTTTCTCCGTGCCCGAAATTTCTAGATAGTTTAGTCATCACTTATATCGTCAAAGTAATCTTCCAATTCTTCCGTTCGATCATCGTTCTCGTCGCTGTCCTCACTTTCTTCTTTCAACTTAAAGGCATCTTTCCGCATCTCTCTGAACATACTCATACAGACAAGCTGATACTCATCCCACATCTCAAAGAATTCATCGTAAGCCTTCGAGTATTTTCTTAGACGCTCAATTGCTTCCTCCTGAGTCTCGTCTGCGTACTTCTGTTTCATCCCCTCAAGATTGTAACTGCAAAGCTCCGGCTCAATCTGTTCCATGAGCGTGTCATGCATTAGCGCAATAAACTCTTGGTGAGTGAAAACTGCTTCTTGTTTCATATGTTTATATAATTTGCCCTATACTTATATTATACCATATTTTTATATTTCCTTCAAGGGTCCTAACCTTACCACTTTTGCAAATGGAACCAAGATTTCAACGATTCCGAGGAATCCAAGGATAAAGATCCCAAAGGACAGTGAAACGAGCCATCCTAGGACTCCTTGGACTCTTAGGACTCCTAGGAATCTTTATTTATTGAGGTACTGCATCCTATTCAAATTATGCTCCTCATTGGAAACCGCGTAGTGAATCTTCCCCTCGGGATCATGCAAGTAATACCAATATTTGGATTCCTCGGGAAAGAGCGTTGCACGAATGCTATCAATCCCCGGGCTCGCAATAGGGCCGGGAGGGAGTCCTCTAAATTTTCTCGTGTTGTACGGTGAATTGACATTGAGATCTCCGGTTGTGATCGGTTCTGTTTGCTTGTCTGTTATATAACGCACCGTCGCATCTACTCCCAGTCCCCTGCCGTCATCAAACCTCTTCCATAGAATGCCTGCAATGACTGGCCGTTCTTCCTCTGTAATTGCCTCTTCCTCTATCAATGATGCCATTGTTACAAGCTGATGTAGTGAGCGCGTCGGATGCGGGAACTCATTCGGGAATGTTTCTAACACTTTCTTGCGGAAAGTATTTAGCATTCGCTCAATGAAAAACTTTGGAACAAAGTTTTCCACTTCAATGTAGTACGTTTCCGGGAAGAGGTACCCCTCCAACTTCCCTCCCCTATCCGCCTGCCCATCACCTGACGGCAGGAACGTATAAGTTTCAAAATCACAGTCACTCGCACACTTCACAATCTCTCCTCCTTCAATCACACCTTTCGATGCGAGAAGATCATCAATCTCCTGTACAGAGAATCCTTCAGGAATAGTCACGATGAGCTCATCTGCAAAACCAAACTTCAGTATCTCAACCATCTCAGGAACAGACATACTATTTTTCAGCACAAACTTTCCCGCCTGAAGTTGACCATCATTCCCACTGAGTTTTACATGCAACAAGAAGACAAATTTTGAACGAATGAGTCCTTTCTCAAAAAGGATATCAGCAATCTGATTTGTTGTTGATCCGACCTCAATCTTCACAGCGTGACTATTCTGATTCGTTAAATTTGCTGGTGTCAGACTGTACTTGTACCAGATAAATCCGGAAACAATGAAGATGAGAATGAGAACGAGAAATTTTTTCATAACACTATTGTATAGCTTGTAGCTGGTAGCTGGTAGAACTTCGTTACTGGAATAGTAAATTCTCCTACAAGCCAAAAGCTATCAGCTACAAGCTAATTATCCCATCATTCCTTTCATGCCTTCTTCTCCTCCGGGAAGACCCATTTCACCCATCACTCCCTGCATACGCTCTGCTGAAACTACCTGTGCCTTCTTCATAGCTCTATTTAGTGCATCTTTCATAAGTTCGGGAATGGATTCACGTGGAACTGACTCTTCAATACTAATACTGATAATTTCCTGTTCAGCAGAAACCACAACTTTTACGCCATTAGCTTCAGCTTCAACCTGGATCTTTTTGAGCTCCTTTTTTACCTTCTTTGCCTCTTTCTGGAGACGAAAAAGATCCTTTGCTTGTTTGAATCCTGCCATGCGCCAAGAGTAAGGGCTGGCGTGGGGAAAGGCAAGCCCCTTAAAAAGGATCCCTATGATCCCAAGGATTCCTACGATCCTTGTTATCCTTATCCTAGGATTCTTCGGTTTCTTTGGTTTCTTCGGAATCTTTACCTGATTACCCTACTATCCCAATCCGATCCTCAATCTCCTGATCCACAAACACCTTCTTCCTTCCAAACTTCATACGGCTGTATTCCTTGATTAGCTTCGCAAGATCATCATTGCGATCGGACTCATCGTAGATTGTTCCCATGCTGAATGGACGTGATGTGACGTTATTTATGTTCAACTTCACATAACAGTTAAAGTTAGGAATACCGATTACGTCTTGCTCACTTAAGACCGGAGCCATTTCTTTTGCCATGTATTCCGCATCCTCAGCACCAATTTTAAAGCTTGTAATAGTACCGACGTTACCAAACACAGCATCTCTCATCTTCGTACTAGCTTGCCCATACGACTCTGTCTTTCCCACAAGCTGTCCTATGTATTGGTGAGCCATAATTAGAGCAAGTTCATATTTTCTTGCTTCAGAAAGAATAGTTGCAAAAGCATCTGTCACGAAGTTTTGGAATTCGTCGACGTACAAATAAAATCTCTGCCTATCTTTCCTAGCCATATCTGCACGAGAAAGTGCAGCCATATTAATTTTGTTTACAAAGATAAGACCCAATAGCTGCGCATTCACATCACCAATCTTACCTTTACTAAGGTTAACAAGAAGAACCTTTTTTTCATCCATAATCTTTCGAATGTTGAACGCACTCTTAGGTTGACCGATTATGTTTCTCATCGTTGTATTCGTGATGAATGGACCAAACTTAGAGCTGAAGTACGGGATCATTTCCTCTTTCTCTCGTGCACCAGTCTTCGCCATTTCATGTTCCCAGAAGCTGCGCACAACTGCGTTCTGACATTTACTAACTTTATATCTCTGGAATTCCTCATCTACAAAAAGTCTTGGAACATCAATAAGTGTTGCACCTTCTTCTTCATCGTCCATCAGAGTAAGACAACCGTTTCGGAAGTAATGCTGAATACGCGGACCAAAAATCTCGTTTCCAAAAAGTTTTATGAAAATTTCCATTGCATCAAGTGATGCACGGTCTTTTTCTTCCGGTGTGTATGCTTCCAATAGATTTAATCCCATTGGCCTTCCCATATCAGCGGGATCAAATACGACTACATCTTTTGCCCGCTCTTTTGGAGTATGAGCGAGCGCATCTTCAATAAGGTCCCCGTGTGGATCAACAATACAGACACCTGAACCTTGTGTTATATCCTGACGTGACATCCAGCTGATGAAAGCAGATTTACCAGTACCGGATTTACCAATGATATAGTGGTGTCGCGTTCTATCTCCTTCCAGGAAGTAGATTGGAGTTTCCAGTGCACGATAACGATTGATACCAAGTAGAACTCCCTCGTTTGGAACATTCGGTGGTGGTGGCAAAACTCGATACGTAATCCACTCGATGTTCGGAACCTTGTTGTAACGACTGTCCGGGAAGTGGTAAAGAGCCGCAAGTTCCTTTTCAACAAGAAGATTTTTTCTGTGTACAAATCCATTTATGCGCATCTTCCAGAGCCGATGAATTACTTTTGCATTAAGCGGAAGCGGCATAAAATCAACTCCGATCCTTCTGTTTGCCAGTACATTTCCGTAAAGATCTTTGAAGGCATTGAATGCAACCTGAATATTATTTGTAAGTTCATAACTCCTCTTCCAACTCTTGGTTGCTGCAGCAATTCTTAACGAAGCGAAGTAATACCCCATACCGGCTTTCTCTCCCATGCGCTTGTATAGTTCTTCTTCAGGCTGAATCATACGAACAAATGAGTCTCCTTTGCTTGCGCCGGGAGCAAAAGTCTTTCCATCCGTTCCTCCTACAACTCCACTTATTATATTTCCAAAAACTCCCAGCAAAGGAATACTTGAAAGTCTTGATACCTGCTTACCCTTGAACTTTATACTTGCATGTTTCTTTGTGTCCTTCGCCCATTTATCACCGAACGCAGGCGTAAGTACAAGCTGAATACCCGCTGTCTCACCTGCTTGAATTTTACTTAGTACGTTCGCAATTGAATTTAGCGGATCATCCTGCATCTGATCGTAAAATCGTATCGGGAAGACAAACTTCTTCTCAGTAATCATGTTGTAAGCAATCATCTTTGTCCCTTCAGGCCAGATCTCAGGAGCTTCCTGCAGTCTAACCTCTGCATCGGGATAGAAAGCTGTGATTTGTTTTTCAACAATTGATACAAGCTTTGGCTGTGTTACAACATAGAATGTCATCAGACCCTTCTCCACATAAAGCTCAAAACTGATTGTTGCAAAACGCCAGAACCAGAAGTGAATCATCTGTGGAAGATTAAGAGTTTTCACTTCCCAAAGCGCTCGATACAGTTGCTCCATAATTGAAATCTTCTCTTTGAAATCTTTTTCAGTTCTCTTCTCTTGATCAATCTTGCTATCTGAACGAGGGAGTATGACTTTCATGGAAACAAGATGCTTCGCTTGTTTTCTTGCATAAAGAAATCTTCCCCAATGTTTAAAGTTTCTCCAACCAGAATACAGAAGCACACATGCAACTATGAAACCAAACGGGGCATCTAGAAATAATCTGCCGACCCCTCCCCAAAAGCCATCAAACACGGCAGCTGTTATAACAATGAACAGCAACCAGATTGTAGGCCATGTACCCCAACGAAGGAGAGTGATCAATTAGAGACGGGAAAGGCTAAAAAAGATTATACAACAAAATCGTAATATTATAGCAGAAATCGGCAACCTTAAGTAGTTTTTTAGTTTTTAGTTATTGGTTACTAGTTCTTGTTTTTAAGAGAACTTCACATAATCCGACAATTCTTATCTAATAACTAATAACCAACAAACCAATAACCTGTTCGCGGCGAGAACTACCCCAAATACTACCATTCACATGGAAACTTACTCCCGGATACACGCTGAAGCCTCCATCCTCATTTCACGGACCTTCCCAGATGGCGTACCAATGAGAAAAACGTAGGATCCGGGGATTGTCGGATTGAAATAATACTTCTCCTCAGGAGAGATAAAGTCCTGAATACGCTCAAAATGCCCATCCGGGTACGTAATTCCACGAATTACAAAGTACTTATTTGCCTGCAGAACCAGTTGATCTCCAATGTGGATTGTATGCGGAACACCTCGATTGAAACGGATATCTTTTATAATTCTCTTCTGATAACGACGTGGCTGGTCGCTGCAAGCGTCAACAAGAGAAACATCTCCCAATCGTTCAAATCTTGCTTCCGTCAATCCATTACTTCGATCCGCAATTTTCTCAAAAGCCGAAAGGCTTAAATCCATATCACGCCCCTCAACGTATGGTCCCCTGTCATTGATGCGCACAACAACGCTCTTCCCGTTACGCATGTTCATTACCTTTACAAGAGTGTTGTGCGGGAGCATACGATGCGCTGCAGTAATCTCATGCATATTGAACTCTTCACCAAAAGCTGTGTTGCGTCCGTGAAACGCATCGGCATAGAAACTTACTTCATGGACTTCTTCCGCAAGTAGTGCATCAAGCCCGCGGATCATTTCAAGCAATTCATTTCTAGTAACTCTTTTTGAGCGATCATCAGAAATATCTGCGAAAGGATACTTATCTAGGATCCCATCCAGATGATGAGGTTGAGAATCATCTATGTATGCAATGTTGCGTGTTCGAATCAGCCATGTAATTGCATCTCCAAGAGTAAGAAGATCCTGAGGTTTGAATTGATCTTCTTCTTCAAGAATTGATCTGACTCTTCCGTAAGTGATCTCTATAAAGCCTCTGTCTCCTTCATTAACATCATAAAAACCTTCGTAACCTGTTTCTTCTGCGGGCCTTCGAATACTTTCCCAAATCAAAAGGTATCCGTCACAGCGAGTAAGGTACGCCTGCTCTGCAAGAGCAGCTGAAGGAACGAGCAGAACAAAGAGTACGATTAAGAAGCGTCTCACGGGGATAGCATATATTAGAAGTTGGAAGTTTGGTATTGAAGAAAAATGAAGGAGGCCTAAGAGTCCAAAGAGTCCTAAGAGGCCTAGGAAATATAATGAAACTCCTTGGACTCCTTGGCCTCGTTTGCCTCCTTGGCCTCTTTTTATAAAGCATTCCACCCCTCCCCTCTAACAACTCCGAAATACTCCATCTTCTGCTCCCCACGTAGAGCGTTCATCGTTGAAGGACCAACGTATCCGGCTCCGGGATCACTGCTTCTCTTCACAATTCCATGTGAAAGCTGATAATTGAGCACTGATTTCTTTGTGAGTGGTCCAAAGTTTCCATTAATTTTGTCTTCAGGGAAGTATCCGTTCTTCGCTAGCAGACGCTGAAGAAGTCGAACCTGTGCACCGCGATAACCTTCTCCGAGATAGTTTTCCAATCTCTCACCGCGAGACGCTGTGATGTGATCGATTTTCCTAAGGTCCAGATATGTTTCTGCACGTTTGGTAACAAGTTTCTTATTCCACTCACTCTGCAAGCTCTTTGTTGTAAGAGGTCCAATGCGTCCTGCTCCGGGATCATCTTTTGTTCCAACCAAGTAATTGT
>CAYUBO010000028.1:0-10739 GCA_964443095.1 uncultured Candidatus Peribacteria bacterium
GGCGCTTGGAGGAGAACTTCTTACTGAAGTGATCGAAGGACTTCTGACACTTCCAATGGAAATTCTGATACTTGGAAAGGGGTCTGAAGAGTACGGAAAACTTGCAACGGATCTTTCTAAAGAAAACAAATACCGAGTACACATTGTCCCAAACAAGGACGAAGACATCAGAAAAATGTATGCAGCTTCAGACATCATGCTGTGTTTTTCAGATCCATCTGATCTGACTGAACTCAAACACTGTCTTCACTACGGAGTAGTTCCGATTGCACCTGAGGGAGCAAAGTACTTAGAAGACTACAACGTTGCACAGGAGACCGGTAATGCATTCCTATATGACAAGCTGACCCCATGGCACCTCTTCGCCGCAGTGGTCCGATCAGTAGAAACACACCGCCTTCCATTCGACTGGCGAACAATTCAAAAGCACTGCATGGGAACCGCGGTGTAATTTTTATCTACTGAAAAAGTGAAAACTTCCCCGTGAATTCTTTGAGTTCATTCGTCTTTCCAAAAAGACAGACACCATAATATTCGAGTTCTTCCTCTAATGTATTTTTAGTTCTGTCCTGCTGATCCTGTGATGTGCCGACTGTCATCGTGCTCGTGAAGTCGGTGAATTGTATTCCACGTTCAATCGCCTCCTCTCGAACCTTGCGAATCTTATTTGAGTTGTCTGCCTTGAGAACAATAAACGGGAAATGAGAAATGTTCGGATGCACTCCCCCATTTTGATCTTCATATCTAAGTAAACACATCTCACTGGGATCAGATGAGCCACCAGCGAGACCTGCCGTCATGTGCCCAAGCGCGTTGAGCAGTTTTCCTATCTCAACTTTCTTATTAAGAATTGCTATAAAGCGCTTGGAGTTTTCGTCTGGGAGTTGGTCCATAAATTTTCTAAATGAAGATTCCTCTGATAGCACAGTCCACATTCGCATTGCGAAGGATGGTGGGTCAGGTGGGGATCGAACCCACGACCAATTGGTTAAGAGCCAACTGCTCTACCACTGAGCTACTGACCCACGCAAAGCATACGATACGGATTACTACCATTCTCTACAACACTTTTCGTGCATGAATTGCAGCTTTCTTCTGCTCAAGAACAGCAATGGGCAATCCATCAAACCATCCGATTGTATTCTTCTCGACCTCACCCTTTATATCTCTCCCATTTTTGAGATCCTCTGCCTGCTCCTCTGTAAGATCAAACCGAGGGAAAGATGTGAGAACCTCCTTTAAAGGAAGTACATTCATCCAATCAACTTTGGATGGGACGACGGAATCTTTCACAGACCAATCCCCCACCTTTGTACGACGGAGTGCTTCTAAGTATCCGCCGCAATAAAGCATCTCACCGAGATCGTGTGCAAGTGACCGGATGTATGTTCCGCTTCCGCATGTCACATGCAGTTCAAGCATCGGGAACTCATATGAATTAATCTTACATGACTCTATCTCAACTTCTCGTGACGGAAGGTCTACTCCCCTTCCCTGCCGCATCTTTCTGTATGCGCGTTCACCTCCAACTTTCACAGCGGAATACCCAGGAGGTGTCTGCTGAACTTTCCCGGTAAATCTATCTGCAATTGCATTCTGAATCTTCACTTGATCCGGTGCGCTCTGGCCCGGCTTCAGTGTAACTCTTTCAATCACTCCCTCCTTATCATACGTAGAGCTCACTGCCCCAAAATGGATTGATGCGTCGTACTCCTTAGATAGATCTGAATAGAATTCGATGACCTTCAACGCCTTTGCTCCAACAGCAAGAACAAGAAGTCCCGAAGCTAGAGGATCTAATGTGCCAAGATGCCCCACTTTTCGTTCATGGAGCCTTTTCCGGACCTTATCCACAATATCGTGGCTTGTTGGACCAACCGGCTTATCTATAAGGAGAAACCCGTGTCTCATGGGTACAAGCTATCAGCTCTGAGATGATGAAACTAGCCAACTTCATTAAGAAACGGTAACATTTTGAGCAACCTTCCCTGTCATTATGACGCTTACGCTCACTTGGGATCTGTTCATTATCGTTTTCTTCGCCCTGGTGATGACCTACAGCTTCATTGTTGGGAAACATGAATCTGTGAAGGTTATTGTTGCTACATACATTGCAATAGTCGCAGGCCAAGGAATCGGGAACATTCTTGAGAGGATGTCCGGCGACTCGCAGCCGATGCTTGCTACGCTGGGACTTACCATTGATCCGACCGTAATTGCAGTTGTGAAGCTCGTTATATTCATTTCTGCAATTATTTTCATTGTTATTAAAGGAGGAATTCAAGTTGAGTACGAAAAAGAACACGGCACAGTATTACACCTCCTTATATCAGCCCTCTTCGGATTTGTTACAGCTGGACTTCTAATTTCAACGCTACTCACATTCGTTGCGAATGTTCCGTTGCTCGATGCAGGTCTTGCTGAAACTGCAACACTCTCTCCACTTCTCGAGAGCAGTAAGCTTCTGCAGATAATGGTATTTAATCAGGATTTATGGTTCACACTCCCAGCTTTACTAATTCTTGGTGTCGGACTTATAAGTAACGAACCAAACCAAGAATAGAGTCAAGCCCCATTTAGCACTAACACATGTTTCACGACTTGCGGTAAGTAACCCACTTCAGTAACAATAGTTCTAATATTTTCCTTCAATAAACTATGCTCCCTTCTATCAAGCGCATCGGTACCACGGCATCCGCAACTGCCATCAGTTTCTTTATTTCTGCAAACGGCGCAATGGCGCAGCTCTTCGGTCCTGTTCCAGACATTGGAGGAACTAGCAACATCCGAACAGCCGTTGTGAACGTAATTAAGAAGATTCTGACATTCATGGCACTTGTTGCTGTTGTGATCATCGTTATTGCCGGTATCCGTCTCGTTGTTTCCCAAGGTGAGGAAGCCGAGAAGGACAAGGCAAAGAAGGCAATCCTTTACACCATTATTGGATTGATCGTTATCCTTCTTGCACAGGCAATAGTCGACTTCGTTGCAAACCAGCTCGCTCCTTAGTAAGAAGTTTCAATTCTAAGAACCCAAAAAGTCTCCTCTTTCAGAGGAGGCTTTTTATGCGTTATTACACAGTTGTTTCGGAAAGTTCCGGAATCGGATCAAATGTCTTAACTTCCTTCTTCTCTTTTGATTTTTCTGCAACCGGTGCGTGGGGATCTCTTATGATGATCGCATCTTTTCTGATGACAACTACTTCTGAAATCGGGAGTGCAGTCCCCCACTTCCAAAACTTTTTAGGGAAGATCCATTCCACTCGCATGCTTTCCGTATCAAATTGAATATCCATACATCTACCGATTGATGTTCCGCTCTCAGTTTTAATCCTCTGCCTTAGAACGGTTCTTGAATCTTTCAGTAATGCCTGAAGTCGGATTCGTTCTTCAACCGGAGATAGAACATCACGTGAACTGATGGTGATTCTATTTCCCCATCGGATAACATCCAGTGACGAGAAGAACAGTTCTTTAGCTGAAAGGAATCCCGATATGCCCATAAAGAACCCCTCCATTTTTCCATTATCTGGATTAATGAGAACGCCTGTGAGAGTGCCCAATTCTCCTTCTGATCCCTGCTCCACAATTGGCATCCCGATCGCTGTCGCAAAACGAATATGCATACATACAGCTTATAGCTTTTAGCTGTTAGCTAGTAGAGGAGTCACAAATAATCCTGGCTCTAAAAGCTGAAAGCTAACAGCTAATCAAATTCAATGACAAATTCTCCAATATCTGATACAATAGATACTCGATATGTACTTATTCGCAGGATCATCTCATCCGGCCTTGGCAGAAGCCCTAGCCAATGAGCTCCATGCAGAGCTCGGTAAGGTTTCTCTCAAGAATTTTAGCTGTGGAGAGAGATATGTGAAGTACGAGGAGTCCCTGCGTGGGAAGGAAGTATTTCTCGTCCAGACAGCAGGGAAAACTCCAAATAGGGATCTCGTTGAGCTCTTCTTGATGTGTCAGGCAGCAAAGCTTAGCTTTGCTAAAGCTGTGCATGTGATAATCCCGCATTTCCCATATGCAAGGCAGGATCGTGTTGCGGAACCTCGTGAGCCGATCTCTGCAAAACTGATGGCACATCTTCTGGAAGAAGCAGGAGCTGATCATGTTATTACGATGGATCTCCACTCAGCTCAAATTCAGGGATTCTTTTCCATTCCAGCTGACGCACTGGAGTCCCGCCCGATATTTGCGAAGTACCTTAAGAAAAAGAAGCTGAAGGACGTGGTTATTGTTTCACCTGACGAAGGTGGGACAAAGAGAGCAAAGAGATTTGCAGATATGATTGGCGCAGACCTAGCTGTGATACACAAGAGCCGACCCGCACATCAGGAAGTGGAGATTGTTGAAGTTGTTGGTGACATTGAAGGAAAGACATGCATCCTTTACGACGATATGATTGATACTGCAGGAAGTACTGTACTTGCAAAAGAAGCACTGGTTAAAAGAGGTGCAGCACCGGATGTCTACGCAATTGCAACGCACGCGATCTTCTCCGGCCCTGCAATTGAGAGGCTTTCAAAAGCAGGATTTAAAGAAGTGATTGTGACTGATAGTATTCCTGTGGATGAGAATGCATTCCCTGGGCTCACTGTCCTGAGTATTGCCCCAATGCTTGGAGAAGTTGTGGAACACATCATCCGAGGCGAGAGCGTTACAAAGATGTACGAGGAATAGAGGCTAGGTATTGGGGAATGAGGATTAGGGATTGGGATTTTCTTATAATTCTTTTGTTGATGAACTGCGAAAAATCAGTACTCTATCCCTCACAGGGCGATTAGCTCAGCTGGTTAGAGCGCGACACTGATAATGTCGAGGTCGGAAGTTCAAGTCTTCCATCGCCCACCATGATTACCATTTTTAGGACCGAGAGAGCCTTTTTTGCTTTTAACTAGCGCAGAGGAGGTACTATCCACTTTTGCCTCCTGTATAAGCTTTTTAGGGTTGAACCGGAAGATGATATCGGCATCAATATCCCACTCCTTACGCTTCTTAGTCGTAGGCTTTTCTCTTCGTTTCATTTCGATACGCTCAATGAACAGATTACAGAGTATCTTCTTTTGCTTTCTGTCGAGCTTATCGATTCTGTATTGAACTTGCTCCGATGCTTCGCGCAGCTTCGATACCTCTACATCAATAGAACTCATAAAAGACAGTTTATCCTCGTAGTCCTGTATTTGCTCTTCTAACCTGCTTATTTCTTTGCTCTTCTTCTGCCTCTTGCTACTCATCTTCTCCTGCGAGTATTCACCCCTCTCGTAAGCGTCTTCTATGCGGTCTATAGCTAGCTCTTCTTTAGCCTTTGCCTCACGCAAGCTATCGAGTTCCATTTCTATTTTTTCAACAGCTTTCGGGTCGGCGTACTCTCTGGTTAGGTAATGCTGTATAAACTTCTCCGGGTCTTCTAAAGCAAGAAGAACCTTTGACCATACAAACTCTTCCATCTGCTCTGCGGGTATTTCGAAGACAGGATGGTGTACGCCTGCCTTATCCTTAAACTGCTTTCGACAATAGCTATATCCCTGTTTTGCTCGTTTCTTGCCGACAAATTTCTTCGGCTTCTCTAGGTCCATATCTATGAGTTTTCCTGTAAGTAGGTAGTCCTTTGTCTGGTCTCCTCCTTTGTGGTCGGAAGCTGCCTGTTGTGCTTGCTGAAAGGTAAATTCAGAAATGCATGGAGGAACATGATTAATGGTCCATTTATCTTCTGGAAACTCTGTTCCGTCCTCGTCTGTTTTATTAGCAACAAACATACCATGATAAAGGGGCTGTGTAAGAATCGTTCTTACCTGCTGTACGGTCCATGTCGTTGAGTATCTCTTGTTACGTGTATGGTTTGTCTTTGCTACCTTTAAATCCTTTAACTTCTTAGCTATCTGCCCATAACCCATGTTTTCAAAGATGTACCAGTTATAGATTTGCTTTACCCACTTCTTTTCTTTTGGAATTATCTCTAATCTACTGCCCTTAACACCTTTATTTTTTACCTTCTTGTAGCCGAAGGGAATACTCGTCCCTGTGAAGTTCCCCATTTCTGCCGAGGCGATTTTCCCCATGCGAGTTCTCCCCTTAATTAGTTCACGCTCGAATTGAGCAATAGCACCAAAGACTTGAAATATGAGACTCCCTATTGGACCCCGAAAGTCGATATTCTCCTGCACAGAAATAAAACTTACTTTATTATCTTTAAACTCCTCGAAGAGGTTTAGAAGATGTTTCAGTGTCCGAGAAAGCCTATCTATCTTCCACACGAGGACAGCATCAAACTTCTTAGCACGCACATCTACCAGAAGCTTCTTTAGCCCGGCTCTACTAGTATCACTTCCTGTATGTGTATCAGTATTAATCCACTCTTTCTTCGTTTCTAAGCAAAGAGCTACATTACTCTCTACATAATCCAGTAACCGTTTTTTCTGTGCTTCTAGACTGTATCCGTCTACTTTCTGTTCTTCCGTAGAAACACGTATATATACGGCTACTTTCCTTCTTTTTGGACGACTGTTTTCAGTAAACATATAAAAACAGTAACCCTTTTTCTAGATGTTTTCAAATTAGGTTACATTTATTTTACATCGTCATATATTCCTATATGAGAAAGTGTGTCGTTTATGTCATTCATTGCGAATTTTGGGTTTTCTTTTGGGTAATAGACTTTGCAGTTAAAGTTGGAAAATGTAGTACTATAATTTTCTTCTGCTACTAACTCGTAGTCTTCCTTTTTAACAGGTTCTATTGCTCCCCTGTGATTTGTCATTTTTCTAGACATACAAAAGTTGCCCGCTGCGTCGCGCGAGCGGAGCGATTATGAATAATTACTGCCTTCGGCTTATGGGTCAAACCCTACCTACATTCTTTCATTTTCTTTCATCTTTTTTCACTTTGTTAAGCCTAAAGGCAAAAATCAAAAATTCGTTCGACAAAAATTTATTGGACAGATTATGCATAAGATTCTTTATGTCTATTATCCCTTAGACGCAAATATCGTAACGCGGTTTGAGTATCGCCAAGTTCCATTGCTCCAACAACAGCCCCTTTTGCAACTAAAAAAGGATATATCCGAGCGCGGTTAATTTCGTCCAAAAACCCCCTGTCGGAAGAGCAGTAATTATAGAAGGTCGATTTGCAGATTCCCGCATACTGACAAGCTATTTCGACTGTGGAGTCCAGCCAGAATGCCTCCTTTAGATAGTGGAGTGTCTCTTCCTTATTTATGGTCGGTCTACCACCCTTATTCATGCAAACATTGTAGCAACTATTATTTAACACAAACGACGTAGTAACTGGAACAAAGTATCGACCCCTCCTCCTTTGAATTGTGTATATCGGAATACTGTCTAGTGATTATCCATGAAAAGAACATAGTAACTTTAGCCAGTAAGAACCAGAATACCTTAAACGGACGCAAGAAGAGCGTATCGCACTGGAAGCCTAGACGCTGATATAAGACCGCAAGACACTCCACAGTATCTGTCTCCTCTTCTATAAGCGTCTTATCGAACTTCTTTAGCAGGTGGCATAGTCCGTACTTCGTATACCGGAAGTAATCTACTGGCGTCTCATGGAGAGGAAAGATAAAGCGAGTAGTAAGGATTAACTTGCCTCCGGGCTTTAGTACTCTGTACATTTCGTCGATAGCTTTCTGCGGAGTATGCAGGTGTTCGAGTACTTCTGTGCAGAGTACGACGTCGAAGCTCTCGTTTTGTATGACGCTTAGGTCGTGCGCGTCTGCTACATAGTCCGGCTCATGTCCGGGGCGCGGGGAAACCTCTACCGTCTTCCTATTCGGGAAGATATTAGAGTACGGAGAGTTACCGCTACCTATGTCTAGCGTTAAGTCTGCGCTTGCATAATGACGCAGAAACGCCTCTAGGCGAGGTCGGGTAATCTTCCTAGTTATGCCAATGGTGTCTACGATACTAACCATTAAGGGGCGAGGAATGGACGCGTATTCCTCAAAGGGACGCGCCGCTCGGAGCGTACAGCACATCATTGGGCGAACCCTACGAAAGCTGTCCGAGACGGACGCGCCCCTTACAGGGCTTTCTTTGTAGGGTTCGACGAATGAAATTCGCCGAGTCGATGTGTGGACGCAGGCGCATGTTACACCATGCTTTCTATTTTAGGAACTAGAGAGCTTCCTATCATCTCCTCTATTTGAGAGATTTGTTTAACAAAAGCTTCCTTGTTGCTATTACGATAAAAAAATCTATCCAGCTTCTTCCCCTTATATATCAAAAAGCACATAACCTCTAAGCACGACTTAAACACGCTTGTAGTATCAGAGTAGTCAATGTAGCCGTTTACGGGCGATAAATGGATAAGCGGGTTCCGGTATGCGATATGCAGAGCTTTAACACTACTGTTCCAGTCTTTACGCTGCGGAAGCGCCTCTGAGTCTACGTACTGCCGGAAGCTTTTGGCTTGTTTGTAGAGCGTTAGAAAGTCATGTAATTTTAACTTCGAGAAACGTATCCCTACTCGTTCTTCGGGAGTCATAGAATTAAAATCTAGCTTCTTTCCATCAAGTTCCCATTTAAGAGAGCCGAACGGGTTAGTGGTATGTAGATGAATCACAAACGTGTTTTGTAACGCCATGTATAGTGCGATACAGCACCACTTCCATGCAGAATTGTCGCCCTCCATAAAATCAGAGTAATACTTGGCAAACTTCGACAATGAATCGATTAGGTCCCCCTCGTTGTTAATCTGCATTGTTATCGAGGTTAATCTTATAGAGTCGTACAGCTCTTTTTTCTATATCAACCTCGTAACGGGAGTGAGCTTCTAGGTAAGCAAGTTCCATAAGTCTTTTCTTTTTTGCTTCGCGAGTAGGAATATCTGACAGAACACGCTGTCGCCGAGAAAGTCGTTCAACTTTTTCTGGCAGTTCAGACATTACTTCGAGATTGATGTAGAGCGGAGAGGTTTCTTCGTTATTTAGTGGCTGCTTGTTAGGGGCAGCAGCATGATATGTAATGATTCCTGTATCATCTGTACGGATAACCAGTATTTTGTTTTCCAAGCTGCGCGAGTGGAAGACGAAGAGGGGGACCATACGTTTGCCTAACTGAAAATAGCCACTGTAATGCGGGTACTCCTTATACTCTCCATGATTACCTCTCTCGGTTTGCGAGACGAAACATTTAGTCAGAGATTTATTATCCGAAAGACGATATGCAAACATGTGGTCGACTAAAACCGCTATCTGCTTCCCTCGCTGGAAAGAACTTAGTCGCTGCCTTAATTGCTCCAATTTAATCGGACTAATAGGCGCTTGTTTACAGATATTTTTTATTATCTCCTCATCTTCACTTCTTGCCATTTCTGTACCTATTCTTTCTCCTTGATGAGTAATTAAATCTTCCCGGAAAAAAGTATCTGCTTTCGGACACCAGTCTTGAACGCCCCACCTTTTAACCCTCCCTTCGTATCTCTCGTTAACTCTTGTAACCAGTTCCACTCCGAGTTTTACAAGCAAGTCTCTAACTCGCTTCTTTCCTTTATACGCTTTCATAATGGTATCTCGGAAAATTTCATCTGCGTTCGCAAGAGGCGGAGTATTGCGCTCTTCTTCGAGGCGCTTCTCCTTAGCGATTTCTAATATTTTTTCAAACAACGGGCGTAGATTATCTATACGCAAACGACGTTCGTTTTCTAGTTCCACATACCACTGTGGAGGTGTATCGCTCTGGCATTTTTCAATTATTTCTAGGGCTTTTCTGGCTATCCACTCATGCCCCTTTTCGATGTTTATATCTTCCGGGATAGCCTCGGGTATATCCACATCTTCCTTTAACAGGAGGTAGATAACACAACCGGGTACTAAATCGATGTTTACATCGACACCAGCATAAGTATGAGGACCCTCGGTATCGAACTGAGGTCTGGTGTATTCGTCCCACCCCCACTTATGGTCTCGGTCAAAACCAGAGTTACTCAAAAATCCCATAAGCAACTCTTCGAAGGTTAGGGGGATACGTTTGGCAAGCAGTTCGAAGTAGTGATTGATACGCCCTCTATCCTCGCCTGAAGCGTCATTTCTCTTTTTAAAGAGGATTGCAGTTAGTCCGAGCGTTACTTCGCGCTTGCTCTCTCTCACGATAAGCCGTACACGATTAAGCGCGATGACTTCTTCTAGTTCAGTCTGTTTTTGAGGGTCTATTCCTTCTTCGCGCTCTCTATATATCTCAAAGTATTGCTCCGCGTTCCATGCGTCATGTTCGATATCTCTATCCGCTCCGAACCCGCCATTTATAAAGTCATTGAGAAGTCTCCCGTAAGCCGAGATTGTGTCTCGGAAGTTTGCATCGTCTCCCTCATTAAGCCCAGAGGCAAAAGTGTCATATATCAGAACGATGTAACCTCGGAAAACCGCCTCACAGAATGGTATTAGCCCTTCTTTTTCCGATAGAGGCATTTCCTTATCAAATAGCCTTCTTTGTAGTTCATGGTCTCCTGCTTCGTTTAGCCACCTCCAAAGCAACTTAGTAGTACCATCTCGAATTTCCTTATCTTTAGACAGAAATCGATGCAATGATGCTACGGCAACGAGTGCATCTCTAGTGGTATCTAGGTCCCTAGCTGCTATAGCAAGCTCGGCGTTTAGAACGGGCTGGTATGCAAGCGTACGAATATACTTCGCCCCCATTCTGATTAACTTCTCACTTTGCCCCTCGATGAACTACCGCCAGCTTACGCAGGCGGTGTCCTAGAGGGCAAGCTTCGCTT
>CAYUBO010000029.1:0-10703 GCA_964443095.1 uncultured Candidatus Peribacteria bacterium
TCTTCTTCATACTCTTCATCTTCATACTCTTCCTCTTCCCATTCTTCTTCCTCGTCCACCGGTTGTCTTCTTCGCTTGCGCACACGTTTCTTCTTCTTAACAAATATACTCTTTATTATCGTTTGCATTGATCCTAGATCCGGTTCAAATGAAATGAAGATTCCAACGAGGAACAATGCGCCCATCACTGTGTAACCGACTGCTCTGCTTGTGAACAAAATAAACGGGAAGCTCATAAGAAATCCTACTGATCCGGCAAGCTCACTTCGGTTTGGTCCAATCTCTTCCAGCGGCGCACCCATGTGCATTATTCCAAGGAAAGAGAGAAGGCATAGTACAAGACCGATTGATCTTTTCAGTTCAAATTGTGAATCGCGTGTGAACCAGTGTAGAAGCCCGGATGCAATTAAAAACAGAGGGAAGATTGTTCCCCATCTTCCAAAGAAGAATGTAAGGAATTGGCTAATGGAATTACCAATCATTCCTGCCTGCTGATAGATAACCAGCCATAAGAGTATTCCTGCAGCAATCTGAACAGTGCCACTTATCTGGCGCTTCGTTGAATCACTCAACTTTAACTTAGACTTCTTCCGTCTGCCCCTCCTGCGGGTTTTTCGGCGACGTCGTACCATGCGTGAGGAATTATTGATGGTTGCCATTATACCGAAATGCTGGCGAGAAGAAAGCTGTTAGCTGTTAGCTTTTAGCTGATTAAAGCCAAATTTTATATGTAAAACCCTCACGATTGGCAATTTGCATCAGCAAGTGTCATTTGGAGTTTCCCTAAAAGCTGTAAGCTAAAAGCTACAAGCTAGTGTAGACTCTCCCGGTCATGAAAGTAGTACTCCTCGGTTCAAAAGGCTATTTGGCAGGTCACTTTCTCGGGATCTATCCTGACGCGGTGTGCCCGAAAGTGGACATCGCAAATGCTGATGATGTTTCTAAGATGCTGGATGAAGAGAAGCCTGATATTCTCATCAATGCAGCTGGAAAGACTGGTAGACCGAATGTGGACTGGTGTGAAGACCATCGTGAAGAAACTTTACGAAGTAATGTCACGGGTCCACTCGTTCTTCTTGATGAGTGCGGGAAGAGAGGAGTGTATTGGGTGCAGCTCGGATCCGGTTGTCTGTACACTGGAGATAACGGCGGAAAAGGCTTTTCAGAGGAAGATCCGCCTAATTTTGCAGGAAGCTTCTATGCTCGTACAAAGGCTTGGATTGACCAAATACTCAAAGAATTTCCGGTTTTGCTTTTGAGGCTAAGGATGCCTTTTGATAATTCAGATCATCCCCGAAGTCTCATCAGTAAGATCTTAAAATACGATCGGGTGTTAGATGTTCAGAATTCTCTCACGTACGTTCCGGATTTTTTGAAAGCGGCTCAAGCGCTCATCGAAAAGAAAACAGTCGGATCATTCAATCTCGTAAATCCCGGGTCGATCTCTCCATATCAAATCATGCAGAAGTACAGCGAGCTCTGTGATCCAAATCACGCATTCGAAAAACTCACTCTCGAAAATCTGAAAGAAGTTGTGCAAGCTGAGCGTAGTAATTGTGTGTTGAACACAGAAAAACTTGAGGGGGAGGGGATTTCAATGACACCGGTCGAAGAAGCAGTTAAATTGGCAATTCAAGCAAGAATCAAAGCTTAATGAGCAGATGCATAAATGAGCAAAATGTGTTATAATCAACAAGTATGGAACTATCTATATTACGAAGTGCAATTGGCAAAATGAAGGTCAGAGCAGTCCGATTCTTCTCTCACCCGCGCACTATCAAAGTATTGAAGTTTATGCGTAGGCATTGGTTGGGGATCCTAATAACAATTGTGGTTGTTACTCCTTTTATTGGGATAGCGATTTTTCTTCTTAAGCCGGAGAAGATTGAATACATCACGGCGGAAGCTGAGATCGGCGATCTTGTTCAAACTGTAGAGGCAGTCGGAGAAGTTATTTCTGAAAAAGACCTTGAGCTTAAGTTTCCTGTGTCCGGAATTGTCTCTGTTGTATATGTTGATGAAGGAGATCTAGTAACAAAAGATCAGGAACTTGCAGCACTGCGTGCAGATCCTCTCAAAGCAATTATTTCAGCTGCGAACGCTACGCTTCGTAGTGAGCAGGCAGCCTTGAGGGCTGCAGAAGAAGGGTCCCGCCCTGAGGATATTGCAATCGCAGAAGCAGAGCTTTATAACAAACGCGCATCATTAGATGCAGCATTTGAAACGCTGAAGAAATCTGAAAACAGATTGAAGCTCCTCAAGGAGGAAGCACGGATAGAGCTTGCAGGGTATGTTTCTGTTGCAAGCAGTTCGATTGTGGAGGATCTTTCTGATGCTCTGACATCTGTAAGAGTTGTGGAAGATGTGTTTGAAGATTTGGATCTTCGGCAGATTATTATCGCGTATCAGCCTGTTGAGTACACAATGATTGAGAACAATCGGAAGCTTGCAGAGAAAACTATTCTAGGTATGCAGAGTGAAAATGCAGTTCTTAAAGATTATCAGGAAGCATTATCTAGATTAACATCTGCACGTAACGCAGTTGCGCTTGCTGTTGATGTTGTTAACAGATCATATAATTTTGTTTCTACTCAGGATGCAACAGGTATTTTCACTTACTCAGATAGAGAGACTCTAAAGGGAACTCTAAATACAGAGAAAGCAAGCGTTCAGGATGCACTAAGTGATCTTGATACCAATATGAAGAATCTGCGGGATGCATCCGCAGGTCATGATACTAGTATTGCAACGGAGCAGGGTACGTACGATAAAGCAGATGCAGATATAAGAACTTTCCAGGCAGCCGTACAGATTGCAGAAGCGCAATTAGAATTGAAGAAAGCAGGTACGCGACAGGCAGATCTTGATGGACTGCGAGCACGAGTATCGAAAGCTTACGCAGATCTACAGAAGGCGCAGGCCGATTACAACGATACGATCCTCAAATCACCTATCGATGCTTACATTACAAAAGTAAATCTTAAACCGGGTGAGTTCACACCGGGTCAGTTCACTACAACTGATCCTGCAATAACAATTCTCGGAACAAGTCCGTACAGAACTGAGATGTATGCATCCGAAATAGATATAGCAAAGATAGTACTGAGGCAGACAGGATCAATACTTCTCGATGCATTCCCAGATGATCCGTTTGATCTGATTGTCAATGAGATTGATCCAGCAGCAACATTGGTTGATGGAGTTCCGAAGTATAAGATTGTGCTCGACTTCATGGCTCCGAGCGATCGTTTCAAAATAGGTATGACAGGAGATGTAGATGTAATCACAGCAGTCAAGGAGGATGCGATAAGCGTCCCTGCACGTGCAGTCATCGAAAAAGATGATGATACCCAGATTGTTCGGATTTTGAAGCGAGGAAAAAAGATCGAAGAGCGTCCTGTTGTCACTGGATTGGAAACAGATACGGATATTGAGATTGTAAGCGGAATTGAAGAAGGGGAGACTGTGGTTGTACTTATTAAGAAATAATCACATGGCAAAGAAAGGCTCACCACTCATCGAGACACAAAAGCTCTGCAAATCCTACTTTAATGAGGATCACGAGACGCCTGTCCTTTTTGATATAGATCTGACGATTACTGAGGGGGAATTTGTTGCGATAATGGGCCCTTCCGGATCCGGTAAATCAACACTTATGCATATTCTGGGATTTCTGGATTTTCCCACAAAAGGAAAGTATCTATTTAAAGGGACGCACGTTGAGACACTGGATGATGATGACCTTGCACGCATCCGCGCAACTCGAGTTAGCTTTGTGTTCCAGGCATTCAATCTGCTTCCAAGAACATCGGTTCTTGAGAATGTGATGATGCCTCTTCTATATCACCCGACAATTAAAGCAACTGAGAGAAAAGATCGTGCGCTCAAAGCGATAGAAAGTGTTGGACTTGCGGATAGAGCAGAGTACTTCACCAATCAGCTTTCAGGAGGGCAGCAGCAGAGAGTCGCCATTGCGCGTTCTCTTGTTACTGAACCGGAATTAATTTTTGCGGACGAACCAACAGGTAACTTGGATTCAACTTCCGGAAGTCAGGTGATGGAAATTCTGCAAAATCTTCACCAAAATGGACATACAGTTATCCTTGTCACTCATGAGCAGTACACTGCGGAGCACGCAGATCGCATCATCAAACTGATGGACGGACGAATAGAAAAAGACACAACCAAATTCAAGACTATCAACGCAAAGAAAAATCATTCCCTTAGGAAGTAACCATGCTTCGTCTGCGAGACACCATCCGTTCGGCACGAAAGTCGATCGAAGCAAATACGATGCGGTCGCTTCTTACGATGCTTGGTATCATCATTGGAGTCGCATCTGTTGTGCTCATGACATCAGTCGGAGAAAGTATGGAAGGACTCATCTTAGGTCAAATCAGTTCAATAGGAACGAACTCAATGATTCTGTTCCCTGGTCAGCAGCATGGATCTGAAGGCAGCATCCAAGCAGGCTTCGATAGCATTACCTTTCAGGATTATGAAGCTCTTAAGAAACTAAAGACGGTAAGAAGTATTGCTCCGGCAATTATCATGAGTGTAGATAAAGCGACTTATAAAAGTGAATCAACAGAACCAAGAGTGATTGGGACCGTACCGAACTACTTCAATAACAGAGAGATGGATCTAGCTGCTGGAAGAATTCTTGAAGATAGAGATGTCGCATCAGCGAGAAACGTTGTCGTACTCGGATCAGAAGTTGCAGATGAATTATTTGGTATAGAAGACCCGCTCGATAAGCGCATCAAGTTTGATAATCGAAGTTACACGGTCATCGGTGTGTTTGAAGAAATTGGAACGCAGTTTTTCCAGAATGTGGACGAGATGGTGTTCGTTCCACTAAGCACTGCACGCGCTGCTTCGAACCAGAAATTCTTAAATGTGATTACAATGCAGGCAGCAGGGGATTTTGATGTTGCTGTGGAGGATGTGAAGAGTCTGATGAGGCGCCGGCATGGAATCGACAATCCAGAAGATGATCAAGATAAGGATGATTTCATCGTATCTACGTCAGAACAAGCAAATGACATTCTCGGAACTGTATCTCTAGCACTCACGTTCTTCATCACAACGATTGCATCAATTTCGCTAGTTGTGGGAGGCATCGGAATAATGAACATTATGCTTGTTGCTGTAACTGAGAGAACAAGAGAGATTGGCCTAAGAAAAGCAGTTGGTGCAAGACGCTATGACATCCTATTCCAGTTCCTAATTGAAGCTATCCTTCTCACTACTCTTGCAGGATTGATCGGCTTACTCGTTGGAGTGGGAGCTGCAGCCCTAGCTGCAGCCATTGCGGACAAATTCCTAGAAGCGTATGACTTTGCAATTTCAGTCCGTTCGATGCTCGCGGCACTTGCAATGGCATTTGTAACAGGTCTTGGGTTTGGAATGTATCCTGCTAAGAAGGCATCAGAACTGGATCCTATTTCCGCTCTTCGATACGAGTAATGCTGGTAAAAGATACCTTCTCAACGGCTTTCACAGCACTCGCCGCACACAGGATGAGGTCACTGCTTACAATGCTCGGCATCATCATTGGAGTTGCATCCGTTGTTCTAATGGTGTCAGTCGGAAAAAGCTTTGAAGCGTACATACTCGATCAGATTGAATCATTCAGTAATAACTTGATAGAGGTGTACCCCACAGGATTTGAGAAGTTTGGGCGAAGCTTAGATTCACTAAAGTATAGTGATTACGAAGCTATCGCTAAATTAGACAGCGTTGAAAATGTCGCACCCGTCATTTTCATAACAGAAAAGATTCAGTATGAAACGGAAGAAGTAGCTCCGATGATTTTTGGGACGACTAATAACTTCTTCGGAAACTATGGCCTGAAGCTTGGTGAAGGAAGGCTGCTTTCAAAAAATGACATAAAAAGTGCCAGGAGCGTTGCTGTTTTGGGACACAAAACAGCTGAAGACCTCTTCGGTGAGCGAAATCCTCTCGGAGAGCGCATACGAATCGGGAAGAAGTTCTACACAGTAATTGGTGTTATGCAGAGTGTGGGATCCGCACTTCTGGAAGATCTGGATACACCTGCCTATGTTCCGTTTACAGCGGCACGTGCGCAAACAGGAAACAAACACCTCACATATATGACGATGAGATCGACAGGTGACGATGAGTTGGCGCTTTCTGATATCACATACCTCTTGCGTCAGAGGCATGGCATCGTGAATCCGGAAAATGATTATGACAAAGATGACTTCCGTGCACGTTCGGCAGCGCAAGCCACAGAGATTGTAGGGCAAGTTACAGTTGGACTAACAGCATTCGTTGCGATCATTGCGGGAATATCATTAATTGTCGGAGGAATTGGAATCATGAACATTATGCTTGTGGCTGTTGCAGAGAGAACGAAGGAGATCGGACTTCGTAAAGCAGTCGGGGCGAGAAGGAGAGACATCCTGTTCCAGTTCATGCTGGAGGCTGTTGTTCTAACTTTGATCGGAGGAACAATCGGGATGCTCATAGGCGCAGCTCTTGGTATGACAATTGCAGCGGTTGCAACTAAGCTCGTCGGAGACGTCCGTTTTGTCCTCTCCATCCCTGCGCTCATGGCAGCAGTCGCTATGGCTCTCTCGGTCGGTCTCCTATTCGGAATCTATCCTGCAAAGAAGGCGGCTAATTTGAGTCCTATGGAAGCCATGAGATGGGAGTAGCCTGAAAGATCCCAAAGATCCCTAAGAAGCCTAGGATATCAATAAATAACTGATATCCTATTCACAGCAATTATGACTTCGTCGATAGAACGGAAGGCATTGGGAATCTTTGAAAAGTATCTGAGTCTTTGGGTAATTTTTTGCATCGTACTGGGAGTTTTGATTGGAAGATATCTTCCTGTGGTACCACAAACACTCAGTAAGTTTGAGTATGCCCATGTATCATTCCCTATTGCCATCCTTATATGGCTGATGATTTATCCAATGATGCTCAAAATTGATTTTGCTTGCGTCAAAGATTGTTTTAAACATCCAAAGGGACTTTCGTTGACGCTGGTTACCAACTGGCTGATAAAGCCATTTACGATGTACCTGTTTGCTCTGCTTTTCTTCACAGTTGTATTCCGCAATTTTATCAGTCCAGAATTGGGGAAAGAGTATCTCGCTGGAGCTATTCTCCTTGGCGCAGCACCCTGCACTGCAATGGTGTTTGTTTGGAGTCATCTGACAAAAGGAAATCCAAGTTACACTCTTTTGCAGGTTGCGATTAATGACTTGATAATCCTTGTCGCATTCGTACCCATTGTAACCTTCCTACTTGGTATAAGTGACATAGTAATTCCGTATGACACACTGTTCCTGTCGGTAGTTTTGTTTGTTGTTATTCCATTCTTTGCAGGTTTTATTACAAGAAAGTATCAAATCCGGAAGAAGGGGCTCGAATACTTTGAGAGGGAATTCCTGCCTAAATTTAAACAAATAACAGTAGTCGCCTTACTATTCACTCTCATCATCATCTTTTCCTTTCAGGGAGAAATTATTTTGAATAACCCGCTGCATATCGGTCTTATTGCTGTTCCACTCATAATTCAAACCTTCTTCATCTTTTCCATCGCATACTTGTGGGCAAAAATTTGGAAAGTTCCCCATAGCATTGCTGCTCCTGCTGGTATGATTGGTGCAAGTAATTTCTTCGAACTGGCTGTTGCAGTTGCCATTTCTCTATTTGGTCTTCACTCAGGTGCAACACTGGTAACGGTTGTAGGAGTACTGGTTGAAGTACCTGTAATGTTAATGCTTGTAAGGGTAGCAAATAGTACTAGAGGATGGTTCGGACAGGAGTAATTAATAAAGATCCCTAGGATACCTAGGAAATGATGATCTATAACTGATATCCTATCTGCCAATGATAGAACTCCTCTCAGAAAGCACACTCCTCTTCTACGCACTTGTCCTAATAATTTCGTTCCTGTGTACGTCTCTAGGACTCGGAACAGCTCTTTTCCTAATACCAGTAGTAGCACTTTATTTTGATCCAAAAGAGACAATTGGAATCGTTACCATTTACGGGATTCTTCTGAATATTAATAAGATGTTCTTCTTCAGGAGGCACATCAGGGTAAATATCGGAATCAAAGTAATTGTGTATTCAGTACCAGGTGCAATACTTGGAAGTTTCGCTCTTACATTCATACCGGCGGATATCTTTAAGAAGATGTTGGCGGCGATCATCCTCTTTTACTTAATCTGTGAGGTTTGCAAACTAGCTCCAAAGGCAAAAGATCATGAGAAGGCTGCAGTGCCAATCTTCGGTTTTCTGTACGGGTTCCTTTCGGGGCTCGTTGGTACCGGTAGGATAATCAAGGGACCACTTTTTACTAGTCTTGGACTTCTGAAAGGAGCATTTATTGGTACATACGCGTTCACATCCTTTTTTGTGAATGTTCCAAAGCTCATCACGTACTACTCAACGGGTATAATCGATTCATCATCATTCCAGAGATCTATACCGTTCTTATTTATATCAATTATTGCGACGTACACAGGTAGCTTGTTTGTAGAGAAAATCCGTAGCGATGTCTTTTACTACATCCTGATTGTTTCCTTTGCGGCATCTGCATTGATGTTGTTCTTTGGGTAGCTAAAGATCATCAGGAATAAGGATTAACATTCTCAAGCCGTTTCAGTTTTCCGAGGTCGTCATCTTCTTTTACCGCAAGGATTGTCCTCAGGTCATGCTCAACGAGTAAACGCATGTCTTGGCAGAGTTGCAGAGATCCGAGAATCCTCTCGAACCCCTTGCCTCCTTTCATGTGATGTAGGTAAGTGCCATCTGCGGGAGGTCTCCATTCCTCAAACTGGGCAGATTCATCTGCTTGCCTCGAAAGCCTTAGAGCTATGGCATTAGCTGTCAGGTACGTGTACTGCTGAGAACCTTCAAAAAGCTGTTCCTTAAAATCAAGTGGCCTTCCTGAGTGTGCTGCGATAGCAGCAGGATCGTAGTGTGATGTTGAGCAGAAAACTTGGAGGGGCTCATTTGTCGCAAGATCTATTGCCTGAAGCGATAACCCGCAATTCCTTACTACTGAAGTAGACAAGCTTCTTGCTTTTGAAGATCTGTCTTTCTTGTACCATCTTGCTTCAACTGCAACAGGTTTACCGTCAATATTTGCGAGAGAGTAGGCCATGATTCCGTGCCCCTTGTCTGCTCCACTAAGTGCGATTTTCCTAGGAACATGAACGCCGTCCAGTTGTTCTGGAGTACACTCTGATGGTGGCGTTTCAGTCTGATCAGCCATAGATTCATACACATCAATTGGCACTCTCGTGAAGTATTTCCATCGGTCTTGAGGTTCGCTCGCTCCCATGAGCAGCGCAATCTCAGCAGGGTATTCACCAAGTGTTGTCCTGAGTTTCCTTGCTAGCTCCAGAGCTGCCGGAGGATCTTCTTCTTCCAAATCTGCAAGGCGACGAAGTTGTGCAAGACGATTTGACATAGGAAAAAGCACTAGAAATTATTCTGAGTATTAGTCAATTAATCTCTTATGAAGTTATTGATGGAAGGATTTGGCGTGCCACGCGTAGCTCTCGTGAACGAAGTGAACGAGAGCGAAGTGTGGTGGTGCGGACTCTATGACGTTCGAACTGAAATCAGAGAGACATATGACTCTCTACAAAGTGCGTTTTCTATGTTACAATTGAAGGTCTAACCCTGTTCAGATTGATGATAACTTAAAAAGATGGCACATAGTGCCATGGTGAATGCATTACACAAGAACATAGAAAGGTGTAGTATAGTTTTCATGATACAAGATCGGTGGAGGTTCACTGGCGCATTGCTGTACTTAGGTATAGGTATAGCGCTGTTATACCTAGCAAGAGATGAGATGTTTTATGTTATGCCAAAAGCAGGGCAATCCTTCAGTGTAGGGCGGGTAGAGAATTTTGATAATTTGCCACGTTATGTGTGGTGTTTAGCATGTGCAATGTTTGGAATGTCAGCAATAGCTTTTGAAGCATCTAAGGTAGGTGATGCTGATAGGGGAAGCGAGGCACCGAAGGGATTTGGGGTATTAGTGTCTTATTTCTCTCGTTATTTGATAGGCCTACTTCTTACATCATCTTTGATATTCGTTGTATTCAGTGCTTATGACGAAACAAAAGGTTATCTTTTCTACTTTGCGACTGCGCCCTCCTGCTTTGTATTTGGATATTTGGTAGATTTTATTGTTCAGAGACCATTTTACTTTATTAATAGGTGGATAGCCTCGAAGCTTAATGCTTAGCGTATAAAGCTCTTAAGCCCAATGCTGCGGAACTTTCTGTTAGTCAATTAACAGATAGTGCTGCTTCTTGTTAAGATGCTTATATGTCAGATAATCAAGATTGGAAGGCAGTATTAGTTGGAGTAGCAATTACACTTGTTGTAGCTGTGTACGCTTTTCATAGTTTTACAGCTACTATTAATGAGACTGGATTTTTGGGTATGGACAAGAATGGAAGACAAATTCTTATTCAAACGCTCGATCACTATGCCACTGAAATGAGCAGTAGTGTAAGAATAGATTCTGATTGGGATGATTATTCATTTATAGAGCGGTTATGGCAGGAACCAATGCGAACAACTCTGAGACTCTATAAGGCAATGGACGAAGTTGAATACAAAAAGATGCGTATTGGCGAGAGCCTTGCTCTGATTGACCCCGTAAAGGATATAGAAGACACTTTATATGTTCCTTA